>JBBRJC010000199.1:0-6864 GCA_038220135.1 Bryobacterales bacterium
GGCATGCATACATTATTGCGAAGGATGTCGGCGTTTGCATTGTGCATCCAATATCGCACGCGCCTCCTGTTGGTGGATTTTAAGGTAACCTATTCCTACACAATGATATTTGCCGATTTAGATCTTGCCCGCCGTCTGGAACGTGGCGAGGGGAATGCTTGTTTGCAGTTTGCCGAAGCACGCCGGCGCCTGTTTCCTGAAAGTGGCGCGGAGTGGATTGAATGCGCCGGTGCCTACGCCGTCTTTGATGGAATTGATTCCCCGATTACTCAAGCTTTTGGATTGGGAATCTTTGAGGATTTGACACCTGCTGTGCTGGATCAAATTGAGCAATTCTTTATCAGCCGCGGAGCTCCAGTTCAGTTGGAAGTGAGCCCACTTGCTGGTGTTGCTGCAATTAAACTTCTGTGTGATCGCAATTATCGTCCCATCGAAATCAGTAGTGTGATGCACCGGCCAGTGGAACGGCCCGAAGCACCGTCCGCCGCCAACATCAGCGTGCGTTTAATTAACGTCGCAGACGCCGGACTTTATACCGAATTGAGTACCAAAGCCTGGACACACGAACATCCTGAGCACGCCGCTTTCATGGAACAATTGACTACTGTTTCTCTGGCCCGGGAACAGGGTCCGTGCTTCATTGCTGAACTTGATGGGCAGCCCGCTGCAACTGGTGGCTTGTGCCTTCACGATGGTGTCGCATTGTTTGCCGGTGCGGCAACCATTCCTGAAATGCGCTGCCGCGGTTTACAGGCAGCCTTGCTTGAAGAGCGCATGAGGTTTGCATTCGATAGTGGCTGCGACCTTGCAATGATGGTGGCTGAAGCAGGCAGTAACTCCCAACGCAATGCCGAACGTAAGGGATTTCGTATTGCCTACACTCGTATGAAATGGCACTTGCAATAATGTGACCTGTTGCATCATCAAGCGACTGCCGATGGTGTGTTATGCTTACGCATCCGTCTAATATGCTTTCCCGTCGTTCGCTTCTAAAAAGCGCGGCCCTGGCTCTAGGTGCCCCGATGCTCAACAAGGGACGTTTCTCCCTTTTTGCTAAAGGGGGCACGGAGTATTCCGTGCGTACTCTCGACTTGGTTCGTAACTCAACAGTGGTTGATATGTTGGGATTGCTGACCCTGGATTATAGAAAGCTGACAGCCTGGGTAGCAGATCCGGCCCGGTTTCAGCTATCCGATTTTCAGCGTCTGAAGGCGTCGGGCATCAACGTGTTTCATCCGGCTGTTGGCTATCTATCGGGCGACATCTACACGCAATCGCTGCGGGACATCGTCGGCTGGAATTCGTTTATTGCTGCACATCGGAATCAGTTCCAGCGCATCGACAAAATTGCCGATTTCAAAGAGGCGAAACGGCTGGGTAAGATTGGCATTCTTGTTGGGCAGCAGAATTCAGCACATTTCCGAACGGTGGAAGACGTGGACCGATTTTACGCACTGGGTCAGCGAGTTTCACAGCTTACTTACAAGGGCAACAAGATTGGCGGCGGCTCTTCTGATGCGCGCGATTCGGGCCTCACCAGTTACGGTATTCAAGTTGTGGAGCGGATGAATAAAGTGGGCATGGCTATCGACATTTCCCATTGCGGAGACCGCACCACGCTGGACGCAATAGCGGCATCGGTCAAGCCTGTTCTTGTTACCCATTCCAATTGCCGTGCTTTGGTCCCCGGTACGGCGCGCTGCAAGACCGATGTTGCGCTCAAACAGATGGCTGCCAAGGGCGGCGTGATGGGCGTTACTATGGTGCGTACTTTTGTGCGGTCGGCGGCGAGAGTGACTATCCATGATGTTCTGGATCACATTGATCATGTGACCAAACTTGTGGGTGTTGAGCACGCCGGCATTGGCAGTGACGTGGATTTGGATGGGCGTGATCTGCGTTCGTATACAGCAAGAAGATTTGATTTGGATGACATTGACTACACCAAGAAGATTTACGATTTGACGGAAGGCTTGGTGAGCCGCAAATATTCCAGCTCTAATATTGAATTGATTCTGGGTGGGAATTTTGAGCGGGTGCTGGCGCAGACTTGGGCGTAGAGCGCCAGACTGTTTCGCTGCATCGTCGGTTAAAATCAATGCAATGCGTCTTACTTCGGCACTCTTCACGCTCCTGGTCATAACCTCGTTCTCTGCCGGCGCTCAGCCCGCACAACTTACGGAAGCAACACGCCTTGCCCGCCGCGCCGCTACCATTAACATTATTCGCGACAATTGGGGCATTGCCCACGTCCACGGCAAGACGGATGCTGACGCCGTTTTCGGCATGATTTATGCTCAGGCGGAGGATGATTTCAACCGCATCGAAACAAACTACCTCAACTCTATCGGCCGCCTTGCTGAAACCGAGGGTGAGGCGAAAATTTACCAGGACCTTCGCCAAAAACTATTCATCGATCCTGCGGACATGAAGCGCAAGTATGACGGCAGTCCGGCGTGGCTCAAGGAGCTGATGAATGGCTTCGCTGACGGCCTCAACTTCTATCTGATGAAGCACCCGGAAGTGAAGCCACGTGTGATCAAACGCTTTGAACCGTGGATGGCTCTCACCTTCAGCGAGGGTAGTATTGGCGGGGATATCGAGCGTATTAACCTTGCGCAACTGGAAGCCTTTTATGGCAAGTCGCCCATGGCTGAAGTGCGGTTGCCTGAAGAACTTCATCAGCGGGAACCGCGCGGATCCAACGGCATTGCGATTGCCCCAGACAACACGCGAACCAAACACGCTCTGCTGCTAATCAACCCGCACACTTCATTCTTCTTTCGATCGGAATTGCAGATGACTTCCGACCAAGGGCTGAACGCCTATGGCGCCGCAACCTGGGGGCAGTTTTTTATCTATCAGGGGTTCAATGAAAAGGCCGGCTGGATGCACACTTCAAGCGGGGTGGATGCGGTTGACGAATACCTTGAAACTATCGAGAAAAGGGGCGATAAATATTTCTATAAATATGGCAGTGGTGAGCGGCCAGTCACTGCGACTCAGATTACGGTGCCTTATCGACGGGGCAACACAATGGCCGAAAGGAAGTTCACAGTTTATCGGACACACCATGGCCCCATCGTGCGCCAGACTGGCGGAAAATGGGTTGCCTTCCGCATCATGCAGGAGCCCGTTAAAGCGCTGATGCAATCGTACAGCCGCACCAAAGCGCATGACTATAAAAGGTTCCGCCAAACCATGGAACTGATGGCCAATTCCTCTAACAACACTATCTTTGCCAGCTCTGCAGGTGAAATCGCCTATTTCCACGGCAACTTCATCCCTAAGCGCGACACGAAATTCGATTTCACGAAGCCTGTTGATGGCAGCAACCCTGCTACAGATTGGAAGGGCTTGCACACAGTTGCTGAATCGCCGCAGCTGTTCAATCCCAAGAGTGGCTGGCTTTACAACACCAATAATTGGCCATGGTCTGCGGCTGGGGAAAGCAGTCCAAAGAAAGCTGACTTTCCGGCATACGTTGAAAATGGGACGGAATCGGCACGCGGGTTGCATGCTATTCGAGTGCTGGAAAATAAGAAGGATTTTACGTTGGAATCGTTGCTTGCTGCGGCATATGACAGCTATCTGACGTGGTTCGACAAGCCGCTGCCGGCGCTGCTGAATGCTCATGAAGGTCTTTCGGAAACGAGCCCACTTCGCGCGAAACTGGCGCAGCAAATTGGGTTGTTGCGGGCTTGGGACCGGCGCTGGTCTGTGGATTCTGTCCCCACTTCGCTGGCTGTATTTTGGGGGGAAGAGTTAAGGCGCACGGCGATGCGGGAAGCGCGTGGAACGGGTCTTTCTGTTGAAGAGTTTATTGCCACCAAAATCGTGGGAGCGCAGTTGTTGGAGGCGCTTAGTGCAGCGTCTGATAAGCTTGCGGCGGATTTCGGAAAATGGAACACGCCGTGGGGTGAAATTAACCGATTCCAGCGAATTACCGGTGATATTGTTCATCCTTTCAACGATAATCGGGAGAGTATTCCGGTTGGTTTCACGTCTGCCATTTGGGGATCGCTGGCATCATTTGGTTCACGCCCCTATGAGGGGACCAAGAAGTGGTACGGCACCAGCGGGAATAGCTTTGTGGCAGTTGTAGAGTTTGGTGAAAAGGTGCGGGCCGTTGCAGTTTCAGCAGGTGGGGAAAGTGGGCACCCAGGGAACCGGCATTTCAATGATCAAGCCAAGCGATACAGCACGGGTTATTTGCGCGAGGTGTACTATTATCCGGAGCAGCTTCAAGGGCACACGGAGCGCACGTATAATCCTGGGAATTAGAGCCCCGGGGCTTGTCCAACGTGAAAAACGAATAGCGCCAGTGCAACTATAAGCCGGTTTTTGTGCCGCACTGTGAAGCACGGTGGCAACCATTCATCTACGCCGGCCATTACTGGACGGCTCTAGCAACCTACCCGGAAGTTTAACGGGACGGGCCGCCCCTTCTCCCCTATTTGGTCTTGCTCCACGTGGGGTTTGCCCTGCCACTTCATTTACATGAAGCGCGGTGCGCTCTTGCCGCACCTTTTCACCCTTACCTTGAAACCGAGGCTCCAAGGCGGTACATTTTCTGTGGCACTTTCCGTAAAACCCGCTTTGAGCGAGCCCCCCCGGCCGTTAGCCGGCACGCTGCCCGATGGAGACCGGACTTTCCTCCCGGCACTCTCCCGTGAAGGAGGCACCCGGCGGTTGCCCATTGCACTGACGCTCTTCTATTGTGACATGGTGGCTTGCAGGTTCGGGGGCATCGTAGTGACGCTATATTAGAAGACAGGCCCGATTGCTTCGAGCTATCTTGGTATTGCCGATGCTCAAGACACTTCACCTCAAAAACTTCACAGTTTTTTCTGATTCGAAACTCGTATTTGGAAAGCACCTGAACGTCTTTGTGGGCGCTAACGGATCTGGCAAGACGCATGTCTTAAAGGCTGGTTATACCGCCATTGCTGTGAGTGCAGAGCTTGGCGGGTGGGGTGTCGGCGCCTGGGGCGGTGGACTTTTTGGCGGCGGGTCAGTTCCATCTCTATCCCAGATGCAATCGGCGTTAGCTGATAAATTGGTTGCCGTCTTTCGTCCCGACGGTTTGGGGCGTCTGGTTCGACGAACTCGGGGCCGAAGCAAGTGTACCCTAGACTACGGTTTTGATAAATCCTCTTTGCATTTGAACTTTACTTTTTCGACAGTCGCAAAAACAGAAGTCACCGTAAATGACCTACCCACTTCAAGAATTCTAGAACGTCCGGTCTTTCTTCCCACACGTGAGTTGTTAACGATTTCGCCTGGCTTCGTCTCACTCTACGAGACGACGTATCTTCCTTTTGAAGAAACCATGCGGGACACCTGTATTTTGTTAGGTGCACCGCTTGCAAAGGGGCCCCGAGAGGCGAAAATTAAGAAACTTCTTGAGCCGCTGGAAGATGCAATGGGTGGTAAAGTTGAGGCGGACAAGGCAGGCAGATTTTATTTAAATCTTCCATCAGGCAGCATGGAAATGCACCTTGTTGCGGAAGGATTGCGCAAGCTTGCGATGGTGGCGAGGTTAATCGCGACCGGCTCATTGCTCGACAAAGGTTATTTATTTTGGGATGAGCCAGAATCGAATCTGAATCCACAAATTATCAAAACTGTGGCGAAAACCATTTTGCAGCTAGCCCAAAGTGGAATACAAGTTTTCATAGCAACTCACAGCATTTTCCTATTACGCGAGCTTCACATTCTTAAAAAAACCGAGTTTAAAACTCTTGATACGCGATGCTTTGGGCTACACATTGTTGATGGAGGCGCTGTAGAGGTTAAACAAGGAAAGACGATGGATGATATCGGCTACATCACGGCGCTCGATGAAGATTTGCTTCAATCGGACCGTTACATCGATACCGAAATGGGCATCGCGATTCCGGGTAAATAATTCACAATGGCAACTCTCAAGATTGACAATTTGTATTTCAATTTTCAAAAGGCGATAGCCGCTGAGAAATATGATGATTGGATTCACTACAGGACAGTTTGGAACAAGCATGGTAATCAAAAGGCTGTTGACGTCGTGGCCATGAGGCGCCAGGCAAACCCGGCAGCCGTATATTTAATTGAAGCTAAGGACTTCCGTCAGTTGACCGGGGAACCTAACCGTTTACATGTCGCTGGTCTTGCGGAAGATGTCTTGAAAAAAGTTCAAGGCACTTTGGCCGGCCTCGCCCATGCTGCAGACTTCGCAACAGCTGATACTGAAAGGGAGCATGCCGCGCGGGCTATGAACGCCCGCACGAGGCGTGTCGTACTACATGTGGAACCTTATGATCGAAATGGGCGATACACACGCTTATTCCCCGCTAACTTTCCTGCCAATGTGTTTCAAAAACTCAAACAACTTGTTCGCGCCGTTGATTCCAATCCGCTTCTGGTCAACATGAGCAATTGCGCACGCCTGAATTTGCCTTGGACCGTTTCGAAATTCTACAACACCAAAATCGGGTGATAAACATTCGGCAGCCGCGCCTCACCGATCGCAATTACATCGCCATCAGCAGTAACCGCCTTCACATATTTCGATCCCTGCCGCACCTGAAATGGCGACGTCCGGAAATCGCGTCCATGCCGAATTTGGGTCGCCGTCAACTCATCCACGCGTTCGCTGGGGAAGTCTGGCAGCAACTCACGGTTTGGTAACAGCGCTTCCATCAGCCGATCCTCTGCCGATAAAACTCCTAGCTGCTCCAGTGTTCGCGCCTGCGTCAAATCGAATGCCCCGGAACGCGTCCTTCGCAACGCACCCAAATGGGCGCCGCATCCGATCGCCTGCCCCAGATCGTGTGCGATGCTTCGCACATAGGTTCCTGCGGTGCAGTCCACAACAATGCGAAG
>JBBRJC010000200.1:0-6839 GCA_038220135.1 Bryobacterales bacterium
AAGCCGCAGAGAGCTTTGACCACCATCGCGGGCAACGTCCATAGTCAAATAGCCGCCCAGCACGCGATGGAACTTATGGCGTTGGGCGTCCAGCCCTGGCGTGCTCCACAACAAAATTAGAGGAGACCGGTGTCGGGATCAACGGAGTGATACTGCCAGTGGAAGCTGCGAATCTCCAAACTTTTAGATCAAGCCTTACGACGGAATGTGTGCTCGTGGACTGACACCCCACGAACGTCCCGATGACGAAGCCGCAGAGAGCTTTGACCACCATCGCGGGCAACGTCCATAGTCAAATAGCCGCCCAGCACGCGATGGAACTTGTGGCGTTGGGCGTCCAGCCCTGGCGTACCACCGGCGTGCTCGTCCGATGCGGCTCCACAACAAAATTCGTGGAGACCGGTTTCGGGATCAACGGAGTGATACTGCCAGTGCCGGTCACCACAAATGGAGATGACGTTGCCATCGAAGTTGTTCTTAAGGAAGCTGCGAATCTCCAGGCTTTCATGAGCAAATCCTGCATTCGAATGGTTGTCGTTCTTCGCCTTGCGATCAGGGCCAACAATGGGATTGGGATTTACAAGAACCTTCCATGTGGCATTGCTCGCCTTGAGTGATGACATCAACCAACGCTTCTGTTCGGCACCCCAAATTGTCTTGTGCGGCCCATCCGGATCGGTGTTGGCCGACCGGAAATCGCGCGATTCCGGCAGCCACAATTCAACGTCGGCACCTACACGGACCGTTCGATAAAGAGGTGCTTTCGCAGGGGGCGCGGGGATCTGTTCCCGAAAGATACGCTGGCCTTGTACGAAGGTTAGCGGAGCCACTTTCCTGTCTTGCAAGGTGGGCCAGGCGTCATCCTCCAACACATCGTGGTCGTCCTTTTGCCAATACCCGCCGACACTCCGCAGGCAATTCACGAGTGTTGGCAGGCTATACATGCGCTGCCAGTGATAGCGCGCAATCGCCTCGCTGTTGGCGATCGGATCTTCGTTGTCGTAGTAAACGTTGTCGCCGCAACTGAGCAGGAACTGTGGGCTATCGCGCTGAATGCTTTCGTAAATATGGAAGCCGTCAGGACGATCCATGTGACAGAACATCTGACAACTCAGCATCGCAATTTGCGCAGGGGTAGACTGAGTTGCAATCGGAAGCGTGCGAAATGCGCCCGTTACTTCCCCATCAATACGGCCGTTTCTGGTGGCGCGCGTTTCAACGCTGTAGGTGTAGGAAGCGTTAGGACGGAGTCCGGTAAGGGTTGTCTGGATGGCGAAATCCGCAGCCTCATTGACGTCCAGCCACTTGGTGGAACCCGTGTTGACGCCGCGGTAGGCGATCCGAAAATATCCGGGTGCTCCTGGGGCGGATCCTTCCAGGATGTTGGTCTTGGTATCCGGTGCAAGATGCCTGGCTAACTTGCCCTGTCCACGGCGCACGATGCCATTGACCAGCGGATGAGAAGAAGCCGTCCGGCGCAGCCAGAAGCGGGCCGATTCCGTGGTCATCTCACCGACCTTGCAGCCGGTAGCTTGGTGGGTTTCGTTGGGGACGGCGGCGGCGTATGGTGCAGCCAGCCCGAGGGCCAGAATTTGGCGGCGGCTGAGTTCGGTCATAGCAGTTTAGATTATCACGCGCCTGGATTTGAATTCCAAACAATCATTACCGCTGGACGAATTATCGGGACTTTATGGTGGGAATGGGCAGATTCGAACTGCCGGCCTGTCGCTTAGGAGGCGACCGCTCTATCCAACTGAGCTACATCCCCACGTTTTTCTATCTTACCGCGCAATCACTCCTGGACCAACAATTGAACCAAGCCACCTTCGAGCATTTCAACGCGGACGAAACGGTTATGAAGGAAAACAGTGAACCACCCTGCCTGTGCGTAGCCTCCATTGAACCTGAAATCCGAAGTGGAACTAAGTCTGATAGTCAACTGTGGCGCGGACACTCTTCGTCAAGGTATTTACGAATAATCCTTGGTGCGAAATCCATCAGAGGCACCGCAATCTAACTCACAGAGCAACTTCGGAATTCAAATTGAAACGTTCCACGGAGGCAAACTACCAGGCTCAACCGTGAAGGGAGATCGTACCTATCCGGAGTGGGAATTTGACGTCAATTAATCTGAAGAAGCATTGTGCGCCACTACCTGCACAAACTGGATGTGATGCTTCTTGCTAACTAATCCAAAGGGCTTTGAAATCTTTCCGTAATCCAACAACCAATCATGTATTTCCGGTTTGTATTTCAAATGCCCCAATAGAGTTGTATCCACCCACACCTGTTGATTTCTTACTTTGGCCGACTGGAGGTAGGCGTTAAAAGTTTCCTGATTCGACAGATCCGCTTGAATCCACACTGTATCGGGATTGAAATAGCGCATGATCCAGTTATCACAAGTGAAGTCTTTGTACAAAACCACAACATCGCCAGTCCAGAAAGCTGCAGCGTCCTTTGCCAACCGAACTGGTGGCGTAGCAGCATCCTGCGCGTAGGGATAAATGTAGGCCGTGAAGTTGAATGTTGCCATAAATACGACTATTGCGCCTAGAATTGTGGTCGCTTGGCCACCCAACCTAACTACCCCAACTCCGATAAGAAAGATTACAGCAGGCAAGTAGAACAGCCGGTAGTAGGAGTACTCGGTAAGCCAGACAAACAGGAATACCGTAAACACGCCAGCCCAGACCGCCAGAAATTTCATGGCTGGCGGCAAAGGTTCCCTGCTTGACTGACTCAGGTTTACTGCACCTACATGCTGACGGAGGCTCCATAAGAGCCATAGAAGGCTCGAAAACATCACACAGCCCAAGGCTACCAGTATCGGAAACTCCACAAATGCAAGGGCCAATTTGATGCGTCCGCCAAAAAACACACGGAGAAGACTACGTAGACTTTCCAGCGCATTTGCCCCAATCGATTTGAAAGCGAACGTATCGCCGCCGTTCGACGTCAACCACGCGATGAACCGCTCACTGGACAAGCCTTCACCCAGCAATCCGAACCAAACCCACGCATAGGCGGCAGCCACCGGGATTCCGGCAGCCAACAAATACCACAGCACGGCCCGCTTCTTTTCCTGCCGTCCCTGATTGCAGGAATGAATCCAGAGTCCAACCACAGCAGCTGGCAGAAAAAAGATCGAAACCTGGTGCAGAAGCATGCTCAAAGCGTGAAGCAAACCGACCTGCCAGCCCGATGGCCGCCGGGTAGGATTAGTCAGCTGGAACGTAGCAAGCATCAGCAGAAATGCACTGGGAACATAAGCATTGGCATCGGTAGAAAACTTCCACCATGTCGCCGACAACGCCATAAGAAGGGTTAGAAATAGGCTCAGGCGCGAATCTTTACACCATCGAAAGAGCGCAAGGAACAGTAGGCAGGCAGTGCCAACGCTGAGAAGCGAACTGATCCCCCGCAGCATGTCGTGAGCTCGAAGTTTTGGAAAAACTGTATGCAAGGGTTTGTAGATAAGGTGCCCAATCAGGTTGTAGAACAGGTGATTGGGATTGAAATAGATGCTGGAGATTCCTTTGAAATCCCCCTGATTCCGCACCACGCCTTGCCGGTCTTCGCCAAGACCCTCAATATTTAAAGCAAAGCCGATGCCGTCCCAATAGTGATTCCTGGTGGGAAACCAAGCGTAGATTACCAGCAGCAACGTGGCCAACACCAGCATCGTCCGCCAAGCGGAACGTGTGGACACAGTTTGAACGGATGGTTGAACCGCATTAAGAATTTCTGTCGGCATATACAATGCGATTGAGGTTTTGCAATGGCGATTCAGGCACACGCACGGCATGCAGGATCCCCGCCATTGTTCACACAATCCCCGCTCCCTTGTTTCAAACTTTGTGATCCTCACCCGGACCACCCACCACAGAAAGCTCGATTTCGGCTTCCTCCCCTGAATTAGTACCCGCCAATATAACACATTTTTAATCTCATGATCGATAATTATGGAAAGAGAAATCTTCAACCGCAGACACGCGAAGTAGCGGTTAGAATGGGAGGCGGCGCATGCGCCACCAAGGACCACGAATGAACCTTACAAGACGCGATATCGGAAAGCTGGCGCTTGCTGCCCTGCCAACCGCCAGCTTGCTGGCTAAACCTAACTCCAAGTTTGGTGGTGTGCAAATCGGCATCAACGCACCTTACAGCTATAAAAAGATGGATGCGAATGCTGAAGAGGTACTGCAAATTACAAGCGACCTCGGCATTAGCGCGGTGGAGTTGCGCACGCAGCCCGTTGAGGCATCTTTAGGCGCGCCAAAAGTTCCGGGTGGCGCACCGCGTGGCGCCAAAGCTGCTACGCCCGAACAAATCTCCGGTACGGAAGCTTTGAACAAATGGCGCCTCGGTCTTTCCATGGACAAAGTTAAAGCCATTCGCAAGAAATACGAAGATGCCGGTGTGATGATTCAAGTGGTTAAAGTAGACGCCATCGATACGCTCCCGCCAGACGTGATCGACTACTTCTTCACCTTTGCGAAAGCGTTAGGCGGCAAAGCCCTATCAACGGAAATTCCGCTGAGCAAAACGAAAATGCTGGGAGAGTTCGCAACCAAACATAAGATGATGGTGGGCTACCACGGCCACGCCAACATGACTAGTGGAGAAGCATTTGCCGCCCCTGCAAGCTGGGAGAAGGCAATGACTTATTCAGAATACAACGGCATCAATCTCGACATCGGCCACTTCATTGCTGGCAACAACGTTTCACCGGTGGAGTTCCTCAAGAAGCATCACAAGAAGGTTACGCACATCCATTTGAAAGACCGTAAATTGAACAACGGTCCAAACGCGGAGTGGGGCCAAGGCGATACTCCCATCGTCGAGGTGCTGCAGTTGATGAAGAAGGAAAAGTACAACTTCCAGGCCACTATTGAATTCGAATACAAGGTTCCAGAAGGCTCCACGCTACTCGCCGAAATTGGCAAGTGCGTGGAGTTCTGCAAAAAAGCTCTAGCCTAGTATTTTATTCAAATTACGGAAGCTGACACGCGCCGCGGCAACGGAATCGCCCCAGTCCGCGGCGTTGTCCTGTTCAATGCAGAAGTGCTTCATACCAGCCATTTCAGCGGCCGCAAAAATCGGCTTATAATCCACTTCACCCTGGCCAACCGGCACAAGCGTAATGGCGCGCATACGGGCGCGTTGATCCATGTCGGCAGGCAGCAACTTAATACCGCGAACATCTTTCACGTGCCACAATTCAAAGCGTCCCGGATTCTTTTTGAACATGTCCAAAATGTTCTGTCCAGCCACGCTGGCCCAGCCGATATCGAGTTGCATGGCCACCAATTTAGGATCGGTCTCGCTTAGCAGAATGTCGTAAGGGCGCAGCTTGCCACCAGCTGCAAACGGTTGAAACTCCTGTGAATGGTTGTGGAACAGCATCTTCATTCCGAACTTCGATGTGATGTTGCCATAATAGTTCAGCCGCGCCGCTTCCTTCTTGACTCTCTCTTCCTCGGAGACTCCTGCTAAGCGCGGACCTGTCGTCCGAATCTCGGTGTACTTGATACCCATGATCTGGAAGCCTTCCAGTTCTTTCTCCAGGCCAGGCCCGGCAGTTGCGGCTTCATGCGTGCTGGGCACTGAGAGGCCGAGGCGATCGAGCATGGCCCGGAATTGCTTCGGTTGCATACCGCCATAACCAGCACCGGCGGGCTCAATTTCCTTGTAGCCAATCTCGGCAATCTTGGCGAGCGTGCCTTCCAGATCTTTCGCAGCAAGGTCGCGCACGGTGTACACTTCCAGGCCGATCTGCTTTTTCCAATCAGGAGCCGCAGAGGCAAGACTGCTGGCCAGGCCAAGGCCAGCACCATAGGTGGCGAATTGTGTCAGGAAGGAGCGTCGGTCAGTATTTTGCATGGGTATTTCCAGATCCATTCTATTAGAGTGTTTGGGGAAACGGGGAAAATTTCGCAAGCGACATAGGCGTGCAAAGAGCGGTGGCCGGTCACGGCTGTTGTCCTGTCGGGGATATGAGCGACGCCGTCTCTTTGCCTTGAAAGGACCATAGCGGCTTAAACGCTGAACGAAATTGCCAGAGCAGGATGGCGTGAATCAACGCAATGACAATCCACGGACCTGACTCTTTCGCAAGGAAAATGTCGAAAAGGATGATGATGAGCATGGGCGGAGAAAGTAAGGCCAGGCCCAACGGTGCCGTACGCCGGAACCACAGCGCCACTCCCCCGAGGAAATAGCAGGAGCCAATGAGCGGCACCATAAACTTTGTGGCTTCAATCGCGACCCAGAATGCCTCAGCTGCAGGCTGCGAGTGGCGAGGCGGCGTCGGGCCGAAAATGATTCCTGTCCAGAAGGCCGCGTATAGGAACCGCAGAATTGTCAGACCAATTTGTATTTTGCGAGTCATGAACCATCCTCTCTGCGGCGCGAACAGCAACGTGACAAGTATATACCGGCCTGAGTTTGCCAGGTATGATCGCAGGCTTGGCCATGTGATTGCTGGAGCGCAAAGCGGCGGAAAGGGCTCGTGCCTTTCTTGCTTGGGCAGATGGCTTTCCAGATACTCCTGTTCTGTCCGATGAGGCCATCAGCCGTGCCAGCATGTACCAGGATCGCTGGTGAATGAAGTTCTTAATTGGTACGAATGTGCTTCAGCTCTTCAGACGCAAAACCCGGCAGCTATCCTTGCGGTCGTGCCTATAGTTTGATCCATCAAATAAGTGCGGATATCAGTGTTAAATGCGTCAAGTCCCGCCGGCTCGCTTCTGCGCAGCAAAGCTGGCTTGGATTTCTTCGGTTGCCGGCGGTCCCCCCGATGGCAGCAGATTCGTCTATTTGCAATTCAGGGAGGA
>JBBRJC010000201.1:0-6828 GCA_038220135.1 Bryobacterales bacterium
CCGAGGGGATTGAGAGCGGTCGTAGGCATCACCAGAAGTAAGAAAATAAGGTGGAATAAAGGCCTGATGTGGATCTCCGAACTTTCGATCCTCAACAGCTTAATGAGCGCCCCAAAATATGGTCGCGAAAATCCTGCGGGCATCTTCTTGACTAATCTAACGCCAATAGTGTCCGAGGAATAAAATCTGTTCCACGCCGATTTGCCTTCATAGTCCACAATCAACCGGGAGTTGCAACAGAAGGAGTAATGAGCGCCTCAAAATTGGAATTGAAAATCCGGTTGGCGTCTTCCGCGCTAATGCCAATCGTGCTGAGGGCTTCCACTTGCTTGTCGAAAATTGCCCGATGCCAGCCGCGAGGAAAGAAAGATGAATCAGTCCCGAACACAATCCGCTGGGAGCCAATTGCATTTAATGTCCTGCGAAAGACCGTTACCAAATCCAAATCCTCGTATTTCATCCAACCGTTTGTGCTTGAAGTATCCAGATACACATTGGGACATAAGCCGGCAAGAATCAGAGTTTCGCGAAAATAACCCGCTCCAAAATGGGGAATCACAAATTTCAGATTTTGAAATCGTGAGGCCGCAGCGTGCAGGTCGATCGGGTTGGAAAATCGCATGTCAAACTGCGAGGGTAACCCGAGTTTTTGACGAATGCCAACACTTAAAACGCCGCAATGAACAAATAGAACCGCGCCAACTTGTGCGGCAATTGCTTCGTAAGCCGGTTCCAATTCTTTACTGGCCAGACTGAAACTGTGCATTGCTGGAAAAAGGCAAACGGTGCGCAGTCCGCTTGAAAAGGCCGATGACAGTCGATCGAGTGCATTCGGTGCAATCGGGTTGAACATAAAACAGCCGTGAAATCGGCTCGGATGGGCGGCGACTGCGGCTGCTACAGAACTTTCGTCCCCGGGGATGCTGGCAATCAGCGCGGCGCGCGTTACCTGGTTGCGTTTCAGCTCATTCACCCATCGGGCGGCTAAGGCTTCAGGATCTGGCAAAGGCGCTTCCCAACCGAGTTGTGCTGCAACTTCAGCCGGTTCACGACCGGTTAGCAATTGAAAAAATTTGTAGCTGAAAAAATGAACATGGGCATCGGAAACGGCAATCTCTCCCCATGGTGTTTCAATAGCCATAAACTAGACGAAACTATCATCCTTGCCGAATCGAGTCACGCCGGCTGCAAGTGCAAGTTGGGTCAGACCAGCAACGTTGTTCACGTTGAGTTTTTTCATCATCGTTTTGCGGTAACTGCGGACGGTTTGCAAACCAAGGTCCAAAAGAACGGCAATTTCCTTGCTCGTCTTGCCTTCGGCAACCAAACGCAGCACTTGCAATTCGCGCGGACTCAGCCCTTCGAGAACACCGGGTAGTGGCTTGTTATCCAGGTCGCCGCGCTGAATACGGGTTAACAATCGGTCGGAAACTTGAGGGCTAAGGTATGACCCACCCTTGGCTACTGTTCGCAATGCATCCAACAGATCGACATCGGAAGCACGTTTTATGACAAACGCCCGGGCGCCGCCACGGATGGCACCAACGACGGAGTTCTCATCGTCGAACATTGAAAGAACAATAATTTTGACGTCAGGACAGTGGCGCAGAATTTCTGTTGTTGCCTCCACTCCGTTGAGTCCAGGCAAACCAATATCCATAAGTACAATGTGAGGCGCAGATCGACGGCAAAATGCTACAGCATCAGTACCCGACTCAGCTTCCCCGACAATTCTAAAATCATCGGTGTACTTGAGGATCGCCTTGATGCCATCCCGCATTATTTTGTGATCATCTACTAAAAGAAGATCATAAGGCATTGGTCTTGTTTTTCACCCTTACTATAGTACCCTTTCCCGTGTCAGCATTGAGCATGAAAATTGACCCAGATTGCTCTGAAAAGTTACGCATCAGAAGAATTCCCAGGCCCGCAGTGTCTGCCTTCACGGAGAAGCCATTCCCATTATCTTTAATTTCTAGAATAGCACCTGAAGGAACCGTCTTCAGTAATACATCAATGCGAGTGGCCGCAGAATGGCGCACAGCATTCTCGATAGCCAGATCAGCTATCTTATAGAACGCACTGGCCGCTGGAACGGGTAAATGAACGCCGGGATGCACATTTAGCCTTAATGTGCCGGAGAACTGCTGCCGGTAGCGGCCCACTAAACGGTCCAGCGCATAGGCAAGCCCGGTTCGTTCCACAATATTCGGATTCAGCTCGTAGCTCACATCGCGCACTTGATTCATGGCGCGTTCAAGCATATCTTGAATTTCGGTGGTTCGCTGCGCCAGTTCTGGAATTTGAGAGCTAAAATCCATCCGCAAAACAGCAAGCTGAAGGCCCACCGCGCTCAATACCTGACCCACTTCGTCGTGCAACAATCGAGCAACGCGAGCAGATTCCAATTCACGGTTATGAATATGGACGATCAGGTTCTTGGTAGCAGTGGTCTGATCAGCCATTATTTCTTACGCTTGAAAACCCGGCGAGCTGTTTCAACAACAGCGGCCGCGTTCATGTGATATTTTTCCAGTACCTGTTCAGGCGTTCCAGATTCCGCATAACAATCGTTCACACCGTGGAATTCCATGGGACAGGGATTGGTTTCAGCCACTACCTGGGCAACCAGGACTCCCAAGCCACTTTTTACGAAATGCTCTTCCACCACCGCAATCGCACCGGTTTCCGCAGCAGCTTTGGAAATTGCTTCGCGGTCAAGCGGTTTGAGTGTGTGCATGTCGATGACACGGGCGGAAATACCTTCCCCAG
Organism: Bryobacterales bacterium; assembly: GCA_038220135.1. GTDB lineage: Bacteria > Acidobacteriota > Terriglobia > Bryobacterales > Bryobacteraceae > JANXSF01. The sequence goes on from JBBRJC010000201.1 coordinate 2,773, forward strand.
CAAGGGTTTCGGCAGCCCTTAACGATTCGGCAACCATCAACCCATGGGAAATGATGGTCACGTCGTTACCATCAGTCAGTTGTACGGATTTGCCGATTTCAAATTTCTGATCAGGGCCGTAGATGACTGGAACTTTGGTACGGCCAGCGCGAATGAATACCGGACCAACATGTGCCGCCGCCGCCTTCACCAGTGCGAACATGGAAACTTCGTCTGATGGGCTTAGGACTGTAAAACCGACCAGGGAACAGGCCAAACCCAAATCTTCCGCACTCATCTGAGAAGGGCCATCTTCACCCAGCGAAATACCAGCGTGTGTTCCAACAACTTTCAAGTTGACGTTTGGGTAAGCAACGTTAACCCGCAGTTGCTCAAACCCTTTGTTAATGACGAATGCCGCAAAACTAGCCACGAAAGCGATTTTCCCACTGGCTGCCAAACCTGCGCCGATCGATACCATGTTTGATTCCGCAATTCCGCAAGAAAAAAACCGGCCAGGGAACTCTTTTTGGAAGAGATGGGTGAAAGTAGACTTTGCCAGATCGGCATCGCAAACGACCACGTTCGGATTTTCGCGGCCTAATTCAACCAGCGCTTTTCCCCAGGCTTCGCGTGTTGCCGTGCCCAATTTCAATTCGTATTTCCGCATTAGCCAATCTCCTTCAGCGCGAGGGCTACTTCTTCAGTTGTCGGGGCTACGCCGTGGAATTTCGGATTGTTTTCCATGAACGAAACGCCTTTGCCCTTAGTTGTGTGCGCCAGCAAAACCGAGGGCTTCCCCTTGGTGGCTGCTGCTTCTGCAAATCCCGCTTGCAGGTTTGGAATACTATGGCCATCTGCTTCAATGACGTGCCAGCCGAAGCTGCGCCATTTATCCGGAAGTGGCTCCACCTCCATGATGTCTTTTACAAAACCATCGAGCTGAAGGCGATTATAGTCAACAATGGCGACAATATTATCTACATGGTGAAACGCACCGTACATGGCGGCTTCCCAGATTTGACCTTCCTGGATTTCGCCATCGCCCAGCACTACGAATACGCGGGTCGGACTGTTATCCAGCCGTGCCGCTTCGGCCATGCCCAAGCCAACACTCAAGCCTACTCCAAGCGATCCGGTAGAAGCTTCCATGGCAGGAATGAAACGCCGGTCAGGGTGGCCCTGGTAGATCGAACCAATTGATCGCAATGTGTTCAAAGTTTCGATGGGGGTGTAACCACATTCGGCCATCACCGAATAAAGGACGGGCGCCGCGTGGCCCTTCGACAAAATGAAGCGATCCCGCTCCGGCCACGTTATGTTTGCCGGATCGTGCCGCATTATGTCGTAAAAAAGGGTGGTGACAATCTCTACAGCGGAAAGCGATCCGCCGGGATGGCCACTTTTTGCCGCCCCAATCATTTCAATGATGTGCCGGCGGACCTTGCGACAAATGTCCTGCAATTCCGCCACGTTACTCGTCTTTTGCATGCTCTTAAGAATGTATCACTTTCCGATAGTCTGATGCCCTGTTTGGGCTAGGGTTATGAACCCTTACAAGTCTTATCGCCCGTGTCAGGCAGTGTATGACCTTTTTTTTCAAGCCTAAAGTAGTTTCGCTGCGGCCTTCGAAAAATACGTCAAAATATTGCTTGCCCCTGCGCGTTTGATCGATGTAAGCGACTCCATCATCGCCCGTTCCTGATCGATCCAGCCATTTCGGGCAGCCGCCATAATCATGCTGAATTCCCCGCTCACCTGATAGGCCGAAATGGGAACATCGAAGCGAAGGCTAGCCTCATGGATAATGTCTAGATAAGGCATGGCCGGTTTCACCATAATCATATCGGCACCCTCTTCTAAATCCAGTTCAATTTCGCGCATTGCTTCGCGAGCATTGGCCGGGTCCATCTGATAGCTGCGCCGGTCGCCAAACTGCGGAGTCGATTCCGCCGCCTCCCGGAACGGTCCATAAAACGAGCTTGCGAACTTGGCGGCATAGCTCAAAATTGGCGTATTGGAATACCCCGCCTCATCGAGTGCCTCGCGAATGGCAGCCACGCGACCATCCATCATATCCGATGGTGCCACAATATCCGCCCCCGCCTTTGCGTGCGACACCGCCGATTGCGCAAGCCAGCCTAGCGTGATGTCGTTATCCACATCGTTGTTGATGATTTTGCCGCAGTGGCCATGGGAGGTATATTCGCAGCAACAAACGTCGGTAATTACAACCAATCCTGGAACTTCCCGCTTCAACGCTCTAACGGCATTTTGTACGATACCGTGGTCATCGTAAGCGCCGGTGGCATCTTCGTCCTTGCTTGCAGGAATACCAAATAGAATCACCCCGCCGATGCCGAGCGACTTCACTTCGCGGCACTCCTCGACAAGATTGTCTATCGACATTTGAAAATTACCGGGCATTGAGCCGATCTCTTTCTTAATCCCCTCGCCTGGAACTACAAACAAGGGTGATATGAAGTTTGAAGGTTGCAGGTGCGTTTCCCGCACTAAGTCGCGCAAAGCTGGAGTGGAACGTAAGCGCCTGGGGCGATTGATAGGGAAAGCCATAAGCCGATTATAATCCTGCCCATAGATTGAAGATTTATGTTCCTCGGCGTTTTATCGGCGGCCGTACCTTTTTGCCTCCCCCGTAAATGGGAAAATTTATGGCCGCCGATGAGAGCAGATAAACGCAGATAAGGCAGGAAAAGCCACCAGAACGAGAAAAGCCGCGAAGCTTGTGCTTGAATCTACAGGCAGGCGATCACGGGCCGGGCGATCATCACCGCGATCAACCCTGCAATTAATCCGACAATTGGCCGTCGGTTGGCCAAGGCACCCAAGGCAAAAAATACCATTCCCGCAAGGACAAGAACAAATTTGCTGAGGGCCAGAATCCGAGCCGCCAATGCCCAACCGTCGCTTACGCCATAGAGCAATTGATTGAGGAGTGAGATGTTTTCAATCGAATCAAACAGGCCGCCAATTGGAACTGCGATTGCCAGAAAACCGCCAAGCCCCGCAAGCGGCCAGCCTTGTTCGTTAAAGCCATCTTGGGCCCATAGACATGCCAAGGCGATGCTTGTGGAATACGCAGCGATGAAAAGGAAGTCGAAGCCAAGTAGAAACCCTGCCAAACGTTGGCCATCTGAACCCCAGGCCGTGAACAATTGCTGCGTTCGTGAAGCCGAACCGGCTAGCTCCAAAGCAACAATTGCGTGAGGCGTGATCTTTTCCAGCCATGATCCGTAGATCATCATTACGATTGCGGATGCCACGGTGAGAAAAATGGACCATGGCCAAAGTGGGGAATTCCAAAGCGGTTGCCGCATTCTATGGAGTATTACATTGTCCGGTGCAGGTTCGCTCGCTCACTGGTATCGGCGGGCCCAACACTGCCGGGTCACCCACGTTGGGACGACGAATGCTCAGCGTTTCGGTGACCGTGTTGTTTGCGCCTGGCTTCTTTTCAATGATCTGCTGTTCGCGGAATTGCGGCGTGTCTCCGACCGGTTGACCCGGCGAAGAGGCTCCATATACATTCACTTTTTTTAGACTTGAGCCATCGGCGGCCGTCTTGGTTTCGCTGACAGTCTGGTTGGAAAGCAGTAACTGCCCGCCATCATTGTAGTAAGTGGCTGCTTTCTCTTTCACAACCCCTGGAGTTTCTTCCTTTTCGATAGTACTTCGTGTTGCCAGCTGTAAGTTTCCGTTTAAGTCGCGACGCTCCACTGTTACGTCTTCCCGGGATCGCTCTTTCGTTGCAACAATGCTGCCATGCTGCTGTTCTACAACTTCTTCACCATTTGCAGTGGCGCGCGTAATCACCGATTCGTACTTAGTAACATCGCCCACAGTTCTGCTGGTTTTTTGTTGCTTTTCCAGAAGCGAGTAGCCGCCGTTGACGTCCCCGTTATATACGGCCGATTCCACGGCCACTGAACCGTCAGCGTTCTTGCGCTCGGTTGTAACTACTTTGCGGGCCTGGCCTGGATTGCCGCTGGCGTCGAAAGAACGCACCACGCGTTCGACAACTTTGGTTGTATCGCTCTGACTTACGACTTTTTCCTC
>JBBRJC010000202.1:0-6791 GCA_038220135.1 Bryobacterales bacterium
TATGACCGTCGAATCCATTAAACAAGCCATTGCTGATCTACCCTCCGATCAAAAAACATTCCTGGCGGCTTGGTTGTCTGTCAGGATATGGATGACAGGGATAGGCAAATTGAAGGAGGTTTTTCGCCCGGAGGCGCTGGAATGGCGCTGCTTGAAGAGGCCGAAGCTGACATCCAAGAAGCAGGTCCGGAGCATATGCGCGGGACCAATCGCCCCATGCGCTAATCCTATTCGATGCTTAGTGGCGCGGGTGGCTGATAGCGAGTTTGAACATAGGATCACTTACTGGTTAGACGCTAAGAAACAATTTATGGTTAAATTGCAAAAGGAGTCTGAATATACAAGATGAGCATTACTAAACATGCGCTAATTGGGTTTGCTCTGTTGGCGGCCTTCAATTGTCGATCTGCTTTAGCGTTTTATCAGCCTGATACACAACTGCCACAGCAGGTACTCAAAACAATGGGAGAATCGATCCAAGAGGCTGACGCAGGAAGATTTAAGAACCTCTTTATTCCAGATGGAGTGATCCATGTGTCGCCTTCCGGCCCAGTCAAAGCAGATCAGACCGCCGATCAACTACTGGCCTCGTTTGCACCAGATGGCATTCCTGGTTTGTCACGTCCGTTCCTGAAAATTATTACTGAGCAGGCTGCATCGACTGATAGCTATGTTTTCACAGGCACACTGGATCAGTTCGGTGGTGTGGAGACCAAAAGTTCAACCTCTTTTATTGTGGTGGTAGTGAAGCACAACAATAACTGGATGATTGCTTATCTTCGCGTCCAGAAATCGCAATTAAGCTCTATTACGCTGCCGTAACGAAAAGCTGCATTCCGCATGCGTTGATCCGATTGTCAGTTACTCCTTGCATGGCGAAAAGCAACTCCACTTAGGATCACTTTCTGGTTAGACGATAGCCAACGCCGCGCACGGTTAGCAGGTGTTCGGGCTGCTGCGGGTCCTTTTCCAGATAGCGGCGCAGGCGGACGATGAAGTTGTCGATGGCGCGGGTATCGGTATCTTCGCGAACGCCCCACACCGATTCGAGGATCTGCTTGCGGCTCACCACCTGACCCTCATGTTTGATGAGATATTGCAACAGATTCGATTCCATCAGAGTCAACGGCACCTGCTTGCCGTCGGCGTGAAGGGTTTGAGAATCGAAGTCGATCATCTTGCCGTTCAGTTCAAACCGGTCCTCCGGCTTAGCATCTGAAGCGGCCACTGGTGGGGACCAACGCGAGCGGCGCAACAGGCCGTGAATTCGGGCCAGTAGAATTTGCAGCTCAAAGGGTTTGGGCAGATAATCGTCGGCACCGGCGGCGAAACCCGTTAGAACGTCTTCGGCGCGGCCGCGTGCGGTCAACATCAGAATGGGCGTGTAGCAGCCGGCTTCGCGCAATTTGGTGGCAAGCGTGAAGCCGTCCATGCCGGGCAGCATTACGTCGAGCACGATTGCATCGAACACTTGCTTTTCGATCAGCAGCATTTGGTGGGCAACCTCTGCTGTATCCGTTACGGCAACTTCAAACCCTTCGGCTTCCATGTTGAAGCGCAGCCCGTCGGCGAGGTGGCGCTCATCTTCGACAATCAAAATGCGGCTCATTGCAGGGGCAACTCCAGCGTAAATGTAGATCCGCGGCCGGTGCCTTCGCTTTCGGCAAATACGCGGCCTCCGTGCTTTTTGGCAACTGACTGTACGATGAATAACCCCAGTCCAGTGCCCTTTACCCGTAGCGCAACAGCGCCGGGAACGCGGTAAAACCGTTTGAAAATCCGCTTCAGTTCGTGAGTTGGAATACCAACGCCCTGATCTCGCACACGGACGGCAATTACTTTTTCGCTGCGCGTGACTTCCACCAGAATGCGTACTTGCGAGCCGGAATATTTGATGGCGTTGTCGATGAGGTTGCTAATTGCGGCTCTGATTGAATCCATATCGCCGACGATCACTGATGATTCGCTGGCCGGGAATTTTTGAGCAAAATTGAGACATTCCGGAGCCAGGTGATGGCGCGTGCGGGCAAGCACCATGCATTCCTGCGCGGCCTGCGCCAGATCAAAGCGGGTCATGTTCATGGCATAGCCGGGCCGCGTTGTACCGCCGGCGCGCAGGACCAGTTCAATGGTTTGATGGAGGCGGTCTGCATCTTCGAGCATGATCTGGTAGAACTCGCGGCGTTTGGGTTCGTCAAGCTGGCGCGATTGTAGAGTTTCCAGATACAGGCGGATGGAGGCGATCGGGGTTTTCAATTCGTGGGTAACTGCATTGAGGAAGGCATCCTGCTGTTCGTTGCGGCGAATTTCGCGAACCAGGAAAATGGTGTTTAACACGAGGCCTGCGATGATCAAGGCAAAGAATACGGCGCCCAGAATCAGCAGTACGCCGGTGCGCCAGCTAATGACAATCCAACCCACGTTCAGTGTGATGGCAAGGGCCACCAGACAGGAACCAAAGGCGATGAAGAAGTAGACCGAGCGTCTGTTGGCGCTGCCAACCATAGTAAAAAGGGCGCTACCTTAACAGCGCCCTCATTTGATTATGCCGCTTCTTGTTCTGCCACGGGGACATCAAGGCGTGGGTAGCGAACGCGGGTTGCGATTCCCAGCATTTCCATCAGGCGAATATGCATCCAGCTGATGTCGATTTCGTACCACATCAGGCCGTGACGGGCGGAGGTGGGCAGAGCGTGGTGATTATTGTGCCAGCCTTCACCGAAGGTCAACAAAGCGACCCACCAATTATTGCGGGAATCGTCAGTGGTTTCAAAGCGGCGTGAACCCCACAGGTGCGTTGCCGAATTGACCAACCAGGTGCCGTGGAGACCGGCGCAAACGCGCAGCGGACCAGCCCACAAGAACATTGGCCAACCACCAATCAGGAATAAGATGACGCCGGAGATGGTGAGTGGCAACCAGTGCCAGGTGGTCAACCAGCGGTAAACGGGATCGCGGAAAAGATCGGGAGCAAAGCGGCCCATGGTTTCGGTATCGCTATGCTTGCTGTCGCCGGAAACGATCCAGCCCATGTGCGCCCACCAGGCACCGTCGCGCGGGGAATGCGGGTCGCCCGGTTTGTCGGATTTCTGATGATGTATGCGGTGTGTGGCTACCCAGAAAATTGGGCCGCCTTCTAAAGTCATGGTGCCGCAGAACGCGAAGAAGTATTCCAGCCACTTCGGCACAACATAAGCACGGTGAGTATGCAGGCGGTGATAACCCAGCCCGATGCCCCAGCAGATGGAGCAATAGTACATCACGGCTGCAGTTATAACGGCTGCTTTGGTGATGAAAAAGAAAGCCGCAATCGCGCCAATATGGAGGGCGGCGAGGACGATAATGTTCATCCAATTGGGCTTGGTGTCTCGGAAGTTGATTTCGGTAACGGAGGATTTGCTCATTTAGTTAGCTGTACTAGTCCTGTAGCTAGACTATCAGGCAACTGAAAAAGCGTGTGTAATAGTTATGTAATCCTGCTTTTGCATAAGCGAGACGCCTTAGATGCGGCTCGGATTCGGTAGGCGGTGAGCAACGAAAGGGCTAAAGCGATGATGGGTGCCATGGATGGTTCTGGGGTGCTGAAGACGTAGGTGAGGCGTTGCACCTCAATCTTGTTTACGTAATATGGATTGAGCCGGGATTCGATTTCCACGCTTCCCGATCCGGTGATTGGTCTGGTGCCAAGGGAACAGAAGTAATCGCCCAGGCACAGCCATCCGTTGAACGTGAAATCGCCTGTCACAATGCCGGGAAGTAAGACGACTGGAGGGCCGAAGAATTCAAACCATCCCCCGTTTGAAATGTCGCTTCCACTGATGATACCATAGACGCCTACTGCTGTTCCGACGGTGCATATCGAACAATAGTGGAAAACCTCCCAGTTTCCCAGATACAATCCGCCTGAGGCCGAAAAGTCGTCGCCAGAAAAGGCATACCTTCCGCCATATCCGGCTGAACCCAGGTTGACGTAGCCATGATTTACAACGCTAGCTTCTAGTTCGGTGGATGCGAGCAACAGAATTGCTGCAACAGTGATGATTCGGGTGTGATTGGACATTGCGCCTCCACGATGCTTAGTGCATCCTGGAGGCCATTAAATTCAGTGCCCGTTACCGGTGCAATTGTTGAAAACGTTGGGAAATGCCGCTTTCGCATCACCTCAGCGTGTGAGTGTGTTCACCCAAGTGCGTTGGCCAACCCAGGGTTAGAACGTGAATCGCGCGCTGAGCACCACAATTCTGGGATCAGCACTAGTGCCGGTAATGTTGCCGAATGTCAGCGAATTGATGTTCGTATCGGGGTTAGAGAAATTCGCTTTATTCAGCACGTTGATCGCGTCAGCACGGATATTCAGCTCGTAACGCTCGCGGAAGCGGAAACGTTTCAGAATATTCAAGTCGAATTGGATCAGGCCGGGGCCGGTGAGAAAACGCGGAGCCATGCCCAGTTGTCCCGGCTCTCCATTGCGCAATAGCAGTTTGCCGGAAGCGTCGGTGATAGCGAGCATTGAACTGCGTCCACGAATGGCATTGATGTCGGTGATTTGGGCCACGTAGGGGTCAACTACCTGCTTCAATCCGGTGAAATAAACCACTCCTGTGGGTGTTCGCTGCACTTCGCCGAACGATTTGTCGAAGGCTGCAACCGGCACCGGGGTGTTGTTGCCGGCCGTATTGAACGCGCCTACTGCGCCGAGTGAAATTGGTGCGCCGGTCTGCAAGGTGAGAATCGAACCGGTTTGCCAACCACCAATCAAATGGCCAAGAAATCCGTGCGATCCGCTGCCGAAGTGTTTGCCAGGCCCGAAGGGGAGTTCCCAAATACCATTGGCTTTTACGACGTGAGTGCGATCAAACGACATCCGCATCTTATCCAAATTGCGATTGCGCAGGGTCCGGAAATTCTGTTCCAGCGCAGAGCCGTCGCCATCATAATTGCCGAGTGCTTTGCTGAATGTATAGTTGGCTTGCATGGTCCAGCCGCTATTAAAGCGCCGGTTAATTTCCGTTTGCATTGAATGGTAGGAGGAACTGCCGAAATTTCCGGTTAATGCAGCGGAGCCGAATTGGGGATTGGCAACAATGAAATTTTCAGGCAGGCCGACGCGGCGCAAAATACCGCCATTTTGACCGGGCACCAGAGGTGTGACATTCAGCGTATTGGCAAATCCGCCAACGTCGTTATTGGCAAGAAATCCCTGCAGGCCGGAACTGTTGGAGCGTACGAAATCGGAACCAGTAACGCGGACGCCGTCGACACCGGGCAGCCCGACAAATAGCCTGTCAAACAGCGGGGCATTGCCGCCACGTTGGGTGATTTTGTAGGCGTCAAGTATGCCGTTTTCGATGGTGTTCACTTCATTGATATTGGCCTGCTGAATCAGCTTGGTGCCTTTGTTGCCGACGTAGCGGACTTCAAGTACCGTGCTGGGATTCAGCACTCGTGCGAGGGAGAAGCTGAAGTTCTGGTAGTAGGGCGTGCGCAGGTTGTTATCGATGGCGTATATGGGTGCGGTGCGGTCGGTAAACGGGACAGGTTGCAGAGGCTGCGAACCGGGCTTCAACGGAAGCACCACGTTCGCCAAATTGGTGGGAACCGACGACGTAAAATTGGCGAGATTGGAGAAGCCGGGTTGCGCGCCGTTGATGGAGGAGATCAGGAATAGGGGATTGCGTTCAAAGCCTACGCCATAGCCGCCGCGGAGTGTGGTTTTGCCCTTGCCCCACCACGGCAATTGCCATGCGAAGCCTAACGCTGGCCCGAAATTGTTGTGGTCTCCGGCAAAAAAGCGATCATTTGGATTCGTCGTGCCGGGGCCGGTTGGCCGGATCGTAGTCGGTTTTCCGTTGGTCGCTCCGGGCTTGAACAGATCGGCGAAACTGGTTCCGGAGATTCCGAAAATACTACCACTGCCGCCTTCTAGTGCTGCGCCGCGTCCCACATTTTCTGTCGGCACAACGTACAGTTCATAGCGCAGGCCAAGATTGAGGGTAAAGGTGGAGGTAACCTTGTAATCGTCCTTGAAGAAGAAGCTATATTCGGGGGCCCGCACATGCTGAAAGCGGTCTTGTCCGGTCAAGAATGCAGGGCTTTTCCCTGGGAAGGCGTTGAAGTTTTGTAGCACTTGAGCGACGGAACCGGACAAATCGGTGAGCAGGTTTTGGGCGCCCAGATTCTGGCCGATTCCGGGGATAGTGTTGATGTTCAGCACTGGCGTGGAAGCTGTCGATCCGAGGCTGATGCGCGGTGTGGTGTAGAACGAATCGTAGCCGGCGCTGGAAACGAAGCGGACCTCGCCGCCGCCTTTGAAAGAGTGCTTGCCTTTGATCCAAGTCATGTTGTTGCTGAACTGATATACGGGGGAAATTCGCGAGCTGGGATCGTCACCTACAGAGGTGTTAATCGGGCTGTTGGCAAGGGACAAACCAAGTACGTAGGGCTGGCCGCCAATAGACGGCAAGACCCCATTGCCAGCAACCGTCCAGGGTGCTTGATAGGTTTGCCGTGGACGGAATACGCCGGCATGAAATTCGTTGATCCAGGTGGGCCGGACTACTGAGGTAAGGCTGAAGGATTCGGTAGTTGTTTCATTGGGGCTCTTGCCACCGGGAACTGTAGGATAGCGCTGCGCGCCGATGAAATTCGTAGCCTGCGAACCCTGCTCGCTGTAAACAAAATTGCCACGATGGCGCGAGTTGAACTGGTGATCTACGCGAATATCGAACTGGTTGAAATCGTAGGGGCGTGAGCGGTTCCAGGTGTAGCCTGAAGTGTTCAAGCCATCGCCT
>JBBRJC010000203.1:0-6758 GCA_038220135.1 Bryobacterales bacterium
AACCGATTGGTATACTTCAAAAGTAATGCAAGTACAACCGCAACGCTCGCAACCAACGCTAATTGAGCATTTTGCGAACTGGCTGGAAGCGTCGCCCCTCACGCTTTTAGCTAGTATTTGCGTCCTTTATTGGGTTGAAATCTATTTCCGGATCCAAACTAAAGCAATCTGGTACGACGAACTGTTTACCCTTTACGTCAGCCAATTAGGTGGAATCGATAAATTATGGCCGGCATTGAGAGCCGGTATGGACAACCAGCCGCCGCTTTTTTACATGATCACTGCGGCCATGCATAGCGTTTTTACTGACCCGCTTTGGATCGTAAGAATGCCACAGGCCATCGCCACTTTTGTTACCTATATTGCACTGTACCTTTTGCTTCGCGACCGGTTTGGCGTGATTAATTCGTTGAGCACAATCATGTTGATGCGTTTGCTGGGCGCCCAATATTATGCAGCCGAGGGTAGGCCTTACGCCTCCGTTCTGGCCGGCGCCACCGTTGCCTGGCTGTGCTACACCAGAATTGACGAATCGAAGGGCATGCGCGCACTGGCCTGGACTGCGGGAATGGGCGTGGCCCTCGCTTTTTCTAATGCGCATCATTATTACGGCGGCCTGGTGCTAGTGCCGATTGCAGCTGCGGAACTGGTCCGATCCTATGATCGCGGTTGGCGCTGGGCACCATGGATTGCCCTGGCCGCGTCACTTGCTCCCTATCTGGTACTGCTCCAATTCAAGGACAGCCTGTTCGGATACAAAGGAGGATTTCCATCCAAGCCTTCCGTTTCCACATTCCAACAATATTGGGAAGCTGAGGCCGGGCTGTTCACCTTGCGGTTGTTTCCTTTGTTCATTGGTGTAACCTTGTCATCCTTCTGGTTCGCCCGTTTCCGCACGCGTAGAGAAGAGGCCGAAACGTTCCCGTTTGAGCGAAACGAAATGGTAGGAATTGCCGTATTCTGCATCCTGCCGCTGATTGCGCTGATTGCCGGAAAATTGATCACCGGTCTGTTTGTACTGCGCTATGCTATACCAACGCTCGTCGGCTGGGCCTTATTGTTTGGAATGTGGCTCTGGCGAGAGACACACTGGAGCAAACCAGCGACACTTAGCGCTTTTAGTTTTCTTCTCTTAATAGGCTTTTGCCTTCCATTTGCTACTAAAGCTATGGCACAGCCGGAGAACCCGTGGGGGGAGATTATCGCAACACTGGAAAAGACGGAAGGCGACATTGTGGTTGAATACGGCATGTCGTACCTGGAGCTTTACGATGCCGCGCCACCCACGTTGAAGCCGAGATTGCTTTACTTGGCCAATGAAGAACTGGCACGTGCGAACATGGGAACAGATGTTTTTGACCGTGGTCTGAGGCGGTTAGGGAATTCCTATCCGCTGCGAATTGCCGACACAAGATTGTATTGTAATACCCATTCCTCCTTCTTAATTCTGCGTAAAGATACCGATCAAAGAGGGGCAATGAACGCAGTGGCTAATCAAGGCAGGGCACTTTATAAGAAATTCAAATTGCCCAATCATACGCTTTGGAGAGTTGAAGGGACCCAACAAATATGATGCAGACAAATTTGAGCATCGTTCTGCCCGCTTGGAATGAAGCGGCAAACCTGGAACTGTTGCTTCCAGAGCTAAGAAAGAACCTTGATCAGGCAGGAATTCAATACGAAATTATCGTAGTGGATGCCGGCAGCAAGGACAACACAATCGATGTGGTCCGCAACAATGGCGGCATCTACATGTTGCAAACTCAACCCGGCTATGGTGGGGCGCTTTTAACTGGCTACGCTGCTGCGCGGGGCGAGTACGTGGCGACGCTTGACGCCGACGGATCCCACGATCCGCAGTCGCTTCTAAAGATGTGGGCTATCCGCGAAACGGCCGACGTGTTTATCGGGTCGCGTTACGTGGCTGGTGGTGGCAGTGAGGCGGATACTTTCCGCAAATTGTTGAGCTGGATTTTAAATAAGACTTACCGTGTATTCTTCGATATCCCGGTTCTTGATTTGTCGAGCGGTTTCCGGCTTTACAACAAGAATGCACTCAATATCGAAATCCACGCCCGGCACTTTGAGTTTCTCGAAGAGTTGCTGGTGAAGCAATTTTTCCTCGGGTGCAGGATCAAGGAAGTCCCATTCTGGTACCGCCCCCGCAAGTTCGGAGAATCCCATGCAAAGCTTTACGCATTCGGAAAGCTATACCTCAAGTCGATTGCGCGACTCCGGGCAGACCGGCATGTGGTCACCTGGTCATCGCGCTCGGGGGAGTTGGCAAGCCGCAGCCAGGCGGCCGGAAGTTAATCGTGCCAAAACGGGATTACGTCCCGAACTGACGCACCAGATCGGTATTCTCGTCACAACTTTAGAGAGCGATATGTAAAAAATATCGCTCTCTTTTCTATTTTGGGCTACTTTCAGCAAGCACGACTAGGGGTGAAGGCTTAGTTCAGGTTAAGCCATCGATGAAAACAAAGGAGTTACGCGTATTGATTGAGACAGAGGCATGGGAGAAGAAGAGCCGGAGAAGTGGCTCAGGAGTTTGGCATTCCGTTTGCTCTATAAATAGTGTCACAAAACGGAAAGGGCTCAAGGATCAGAGGTTGTTCCTCCAAATTATCCCACAGAAGTTAGCTCCTCTCAAGTAGTTTCCCTTCCAACTTCCTTCCATACACATCCCTCCCAACCTAAATCCTTGAGCCTCTACACCGTAGGGGCTTTTAAATCTTCAAACAATTTCTTTTGGTGTCGCTCGCAAGTACGACCGCCGACCGTCAGTGACTGTCCAATTGTTGCCAGTTCGACAAAATCATGGCGTCAAAATTTTGCCAAACATTTCCTGCAAATTTTCTTAAAGGTTCCGCCCCGACCAGTCGATAAGCTTTTTATGCAAGCCTCAATCGACCTTTCTGAATCCAACCTAGAATTTCAGCTCAGCCTGTTGCGCCTGACCGCAGCCACCGCCACAGCGGCAAAAAGCGTTCGTGCAGAATCCTGGCAAGAAAATGCCGAGAATTTAGCCGGGCTTCAACAACAGGTCCGCGTCACGCAAAAAGCCTCCGCTTAACACCTGAAAGGCAGACCCCTGGTTTACGTGCTTGCGAATACAGTTTATAGCGTGATCCCTCGGCGCTCACCAAAACTTGACCACTTGTGCTCAATTAGAGTTGACCAGCCCAGAAGGCGCCCCTTGGCCCCTAAGGCGCAGGTGGGCAAGACGTTATCATCCCCGTCCACGCCGGGCTGGTGGGTCGTTTCTCGTGAGCATACCCTGGGTAATTTCTCGCGAGCGCCGAAGGCGTGATCAGTCCGAAAAGCTCTGCGGCTATTCCGCGGCAGCATTGCAGCTTACAGCGCCGGCCTTGTTGGAGCTTGGGATGATCGATGATGTGATTCCAGAACCGAACCGATCGGTGGCGCGCACAACGATTTATGATCAGGCGGGGGGGGGGGGCTGATCCGAAGTTGAACAGTCTAAAAGTCAACTGTGGCGCGGCGCTCGCGAGAAATTACCCGGGTATGCTCACGAGAAACGACCCACCAGCCCGGCGTGGCCGGGGATGATAACGTCTTGCCCACCTACGCCTTACGGGCCAAGGGGCGCCTTCTGGGCTGGTCAACTCTAATTGAGCACAAGTGGTCAAGTTTTGGTGAGCGCCGAGGCAACTGTGGCGCGGACACTCGTGTCTGCCGCGTCCCGACTCATCGGGATGCTCTTCGCCCAGGCATTTACGAATAACCCATGGTAGCGAATTCCATCCGAAGTACCGAAATCTAACGCAAAGAGGAACTTCGGAATTCAGGTTGAATTTTCTTCAAATGCCGGTACACCAATGAAATGGGTAGTCCGACCACGTTGAAATAACACCCTTCGTAGCGGCGAATGAACTTCGCCGCTCTCCCCTGCGCACCGTACGCTCCAGCTTTATCCAATGGCTCGCACGTTTGGACATACTCTTCGATTTCCGAAGTCGATAGTTCCGAAAACTCGACAACTGTAGTTTCCCCGTCAATTTGCAATATCCCTTCTTTACGAAGACAGATACCAGTAAGCACCTCATGCGTGCGGCCCGAGAGCAGGTGCAACATTCGGCGGGCATCGTCAACATCTTCCGGCTTGCCAAGGATCTGCCCGTCAACAACCACGGTAGTGTCTGCGGCCAGAATCACTTCGCCCTTTTCCAATGGCACCGCCAGCGCCTTTGATGCCGCAAGGCGGCGGACATAGGACATGGGTGCTTCGCCAGGGCGCACCGATTCATCAACCGGCGCGACGCGGACGAGGAACTCGATACCTGCCGATTCCAAAATCTCTTTTCTTCGTGGGGACTGCGAGGCCAAAATGAGCATCTTCAAGATGGTACCATCGGGGAAATGCGCATCGAATTTCTGGTTTTTTCCTTTAGATTTCGAGCCACGCGTGATCTTCATTTCGAGAACTGGAAAGCGGCCAATTTGTTTCGCGGCGTGTTTGGTATATCCCTGCGGAAAGCGAATTGCACAATCGCATGTCCAGGCGCGGCAACTTGCGATCAGCGCGATACGTGCGCGCATGCGCGGCTGTTTGAACCGACAGCTGAAGCGGGCCCGAGCGGCCTGAAGAATCGGCCTCGGCCCTTTGTGATTCAATCAGCTCCGTTAAATGGGTTAAAGGTAGCGCGCGGTGGGGAATTCGTTCTGAGCATGCATGTGTTTGAAAGCCCTGACGTGTCAGAAGCTGTGACTGCCGCATTTCGGGATTTGGATATGGCCGACTTGCTGGAATGCACTTGGATGCCGGCGAAAATTGAGTTTAGGGCAGAAGCCTGCCAGCGATTAACGGTAGACTTCCTAAGCCCGACGGAGTTGAAGTGGCAGGACCGGGTACTGCGGCAACCACTCTTCCCTGCACTGTTCGCCCGAGCCCGCGACCGAGTGGCAATATGGGCCGATGATGCGGCTCATTGGGATTTCAAAAGGCTGGGGGATTTGGCAGAAGCGGTGAAAATGGTGGCTTGCGATGTCGAGACGGTGAAGGTGGAACGCAAATCCTCCAGAACTGGCCAACGCCATGAGCTAGGTGGACTTGTTGGGTCGGCGACCTATGAGGGCAAGCTGGACGAATTACTACCAATTCTGCAGGCCGCGCAATGCACGGGGGTCGGACGGCATACAGCTTGGGGGAATGGGGCGATTCAAGTAAACCGGAACCCCGCACCGGTGAAGGAGGCGGAATGCTCGGCAAAATAGTGGAGACCGGGAAAAACGCAATGAAACTAGCACAGTCTGGCGAGCCCGATGGAGCCATTGAACATCTGGAATTGCTGTTTGAAACTGGCATAGCCAGCCCCGATAAACGGGACCTGAGGTTGTTGATGGGACCTCATACAATTATTCTGGAGAATCAAGGAAAGTTGGGCCTCGCTCTGAACTATGCGTGCAAAACTGCTCTCGCAAAGCCGGAGGATCAGCGAATACAGTTCATGATGGCAGGCCTGCTACAACGCAGCGGAAAAGTAGACGAGGCCAAGTCAGCCCACGAGCGCTGCTTGCAGTTATGCATAACGAACAAGGACGAAGAACTGCTGGAGTTGCTAAACCTGAATTCCGAAAGTGATCTGTAAGATAGATTCCGGTGCCTCGGGAATGGATTTCGCACCCAGGGTTATTCGGAATTGCCTGGGTGAAGAGCGGAGGCGAGAGTGCCGACGAGGCAGACACAAGCACAGTCGACTATCAGACTTGTTCAACTCGGAATTGAGGCTAAAACATGGTGGATATAAGAGCAAGGGCAATTGGCTATGGCAGGCACCAGCCGGTCGGGTAGCCCGATTTAAAATCATGAGTTGATCGGACTGGCCACAGGGGCTCACGTTGGCGTGGGAGACGTTGGTCTGCGCCGCCGCTGTAAAAAATGCACTATCCTACAATCAGGATGTCTTCTCTTCCTCAGCCCTGGATTTCGCCGCAAGAATACATAGAATTGGAAGAACAATCCGATTGCCGGCACGAATACAACGATGGCCAAATATTCGCGATGAGTGGTGGTACCCTACCGCACTCCGCGATTCAAATGAACTTTGGCCGGGAGATTTCGCAACGTCTGAAGGGTGCGTCCGCTAGGCCGTTTAACAATGATCTGCGGATATTGGTTGAGGCGTCCGGGCTGATGACGTATCCAGATTTTTCGATCTTCTGCAGCGAACCTCAACTGAAAGGGCTGCCGAATTCGTTCGTGAATCCAACCGTTTTGGTTGAAGTGATTTCGCCAACCACGGAGCGCTATGATCGAGGGCGAAAGTTTGATCAGTACCGTCTCATTCCTTCCCTCGAAGAGTATGTCCTGATTTCGCAAAATGAGTGTGCGGTGGACCAATACACAAAGTAGCCCGATGGTGGTTGGCGCTAAGTGCCGTTGCGTGGGGAATCGGCGATCCTCGAAATCGCTGCCGCTGGGATCGAGGTCCCGCTGGCTGAAATTTACTTTGGCGTGTCGATTGAAGAAAGCGAACGCGGGTAACGTTATGCTCCGCGCTTACGGATCTCAATATTCAACCGCTTGATCTTTTGGTTGAGCGTCGACAACGGAATCCGCAACATCTCCGCCGCCTCAGTCTGGCTGTAGCCTGAACCTTCCAGCACATCCAGAATCTTGGCTCGCTCGAAGTCGGCCACCATTTCATAGAGGCTTGCGTCGGCAGGCAGGTTGCCGCTGGAATCGAGGTCCCGCTGGCGGAAATTTACTTTGGCGTGTCGATTGAAGAAAGCGA
>JBBRJC010000204.1:0-6722 GCA_038220135.1 Bryobacterales bacterium
AGGCAACCTGATCAACGCCGCCGCCATTGCCAGTGGCCGTGAAATGTTCCGCCTGGCCGATCCCAACGATTTGCGCTTTGTAGTGAACGCTCCGCAACCCAGTGCACCGTCGGTGCGTGTTGGAGTCCAGGCCGATTTGACGGTGCCCGAATATCCCGGCAAAGTGTGGCCCGGCAAAGTGGTTCGTACAGCACAGGCGCTTGACCCGGTGAGCCGCACGTTGATGACGGAAATCAAGCTCGACAATCGTCAAGGCGGCTTGATACCCGGCATGTATGGCGAAGTGAAAATGAAGGTGCTGCGGCCCATTCCCCCGGTAATGATTCCCGGTGATACGCCCGTGGTGCGAGCCGACGGAACCTACGTTGCTGTTGTGAAGGATGATAGTACGATTCATTTTCAGAAGCTGGTGGTGGGACGCGATCTGGGCAGCATGATGGAAGTTGTCGGTGGCCTTCAAGGCGGGGAGCGCCTCGTAGTCAATCCGAGTGATGAGGTGCGGCAGGGCGTCCACGTGAAAGCCAGCGAAGAGAAAGCCCCGCTCAAGTAAGCTTGGATTGATCCCACTCACTCCACGGCACCACCCCGGCCTCAGGCCTCGGCGCCTCGTCCAACATGCACAGGTATTCCAGCAGATTACCGTCAGGATCTTTGAAGTACAGCGAAGCGGCCGGCATCCATCCCAGAACTACAGGTTCTGTTGTCGGCTGGCTATCGAAATCGAGCGGCTCAATACCGGCAGCCTTGAGTTGCCCCACAGCCAGCAACAGCTCATCCAACCCAACGCGAAACGCCACATGCAGATTCATCCGCATCGGCGCACTACCGGCCTCCCATAGACCAAGCATCGCATTGCCCCGCCCGCCCAGCCAATAAAATGCCACGCGCCGGGCCGGCACAACCGGCGCCTGCTCCAAGCCAAGCACCCCGCCATAAAACGCAATGGCCCGGTCCAAATCACTCACAGTCAGGTGCGCTTCAAACAAATCCAAAATGCGAGTCATCCCAGCATTCTACTGCGCCTTCACAGGAAGAAACAGCGTCTGCGGAATACTTTCGGTGCCAACCATTACATCCAGCTGATGGTCGCCAGTTCCAAGGCTCGCCGGAACGGTAACGTTGAATTGATATAGACCCACTAAGCCCGGAGCGAGACCGGCAAACGCCACCAGCGCATCCTGACCACCAATTTTGAAAACAAGCGGATTGCTGATCCTAGCCTCCTGTGTCACCACTTGCCCGCCAACAGGAATGGAACTCGGATTCACGCCGCCAAAGCCGACGCCATAGAAAATGACCGTCTCCCCAGGTGCAGCCGGTGCATCCGGCACACCAGCAACGCCATTCGCCACAAATGTACCCAGATTTCCGTGCAGCCCTACCACGTACTGCTTCTCCCCAACTTTGAACGAGGCCGGAGCCAGCAAACCAGGTGCAGTCGGACGAATAGCCAGCTGAACTGCCGGACTGGTCTGCCCCACATAAGTGACAGCAACTGGCACAGTACCAACAATCGGCACGCCACCAGGAACCTGCACGTTGATCTGATTCTTGCTTACAAATGCCACGTAAGCGGGCTGCCGGTTCACCGTTACCGAAACGCCTTCCAATACTGTAGGCGCGCGGCCATTACGAAAGTCTTCATCGGCCCAACTACGCGCAACGTCACCTGCAAGATTAGTCCCATATATTTCAATGTAAGTGCCTCCCGTCGCGTACCCCGCACCACCAAATGCCGACGCTGTATTAACTCCACCACTAGTGATCGAAGGAACTGGAATCGGTGGCGGCGGGGTAACCGAATCACCTAGTGTGACGGACTGCACAATAATAAAATTCGCAAGCGTCGGACTTCCGCTTGTGAAGTTCTGTAGCGGCATCGAATCGAAGGGCGACGGCAACACGCCTGAAGGCACTCGCACCGCAGCAATCTTGTCCATCACCGCCAACCCGGCCGCGCTGTTTATCTTGCCAAATACCGTAAATCCACCATTGTTAGAAGTTCCCAATGTGCTGGTATTGTCTACAGTGTTAAAGAAAAATTCGTTGGTTGCGCTATTGGGATTACCACCCAGCTTCGCCATGGCAATTGTTCCACGTGTATTTGGCACCGAATATTCATTAACTACTGAAGCGTCTTTCGGAATAGAACCGTAAGAGGTGTTAAATCCGCCGCCTTGTATAATAAAATTCGGCACGGATCGATGAAAAACGGTGTTGTTATAAGTTCCTTTATTTACATAATTGAGAAAATTCTGTACAGTCTTCGGGGCAGAAGCGGGCAACAATTGCACATCGATATCCCCTAGATTAGTGCGCAAAACCACAATCTGGCTCGTCGTCGTCTGGCCCAAAAGTGCAAGCGGCAGTACCGAAGCCGCAATAAGAACAAGCAAATTTTTCTTCATTTATTTCACCGGAATAAGTAGGGTTTGTGAGAGCGTCTCAGTGCCAACGGTCACTTCCACAGGCAGGTCGCCAGCAGCGGAATTCGCAGGCACCGTCACATTAAACTGATATAGGCCAACAAGGCCCGGCGAGAGGCCCGCATAAGACACCTGAGCTTTATTGCCGCCGATCTTGAAATCCAGGGCGTTAGAAAGCGCCGTTTGACCTGTAACAACCGTACCCGCCGTGGGCGTCGGGCCAGTGACCGGCCCAAAGCCGACACCGTAGAAAATCAAGGTTTCACCAGGGGCCGCCGGTGCATCGGGAAAGCCCGTGATTGCAGCCGTTGAAACGAAGGTGCTGCTATTAGCGTGTAGCGCGGCCACATATTGTTTGCTCCCCACACGGAAAGAAGAAGGCGCAAGCAGCCCCGGCGAAAGCGCTTTGTAAGTAAGTTGCATTGCCGCGCTCTGCTGGCCATCTCTACTGACGATTACCGGCACCGAACCCGTCGCAATCCCCGTTGGCACTTGCACATTCACTTGATTCTTGCTGACAAAATTCACATAGGCCGCTTGCCCGCCAATCGTCACGCTGATAGTTTCCAAGGTCGTAGGTGCCTTGCCTGCTTTGAAATCGGCATCGCTCCAACCGCGACTCACTTCCCCACCCAAATTGACCCCGTAGATTTCTATGAAAGACCCTGCCGTTGCCGAAGGAAAGCCACCAAAGCCGCTTACAGTAACTACGCCATTGGCATCAATCGCCGGTGCAGGCCCAAGAATGGTCAGCGAATTGAGAAAAATCAGATTCACATCCAGAACATCATTGCCTGCTTTGTAATTAATCACTGGAAGAGAATCAAACACGGATGAAAGTGCGAGAACCGGCAGTGCAGCGATTTTATCTAGTACCGCCAAACCCGCCGAATTAGCAATGCGTCCAAAGACTGTATACCCGTTATTGGCGTTGTTCAAATTGTTGGAATTGTCAGCGAGATTGAAAAACCATTGATTGGTGGCGCTGTTTGGATCGGTACCCAACTTCGCCATGGCGATCGTGCCGCGAATGTTCGACAAAGAATATTCGTTCCCTACCGGGGCGTCCTGCGGAATATCAACCGGTGCACCATCTTTGTACGTATAGCCGCCACCTTGGATAATGAAGCCCCTAACTGACCGGTGAATCCAGGAATTGGTATAAGCACCCTTGTTCATGTAGTTCATGAAATTAGCTACGGTCTTAGGCGCGGATTCAGGCAGCATCGTTATGTCAATATCGCCCAGAGTGGTGCGCATGCGCACGGTTTGCCCACTCATGTGTGCAAGAGAAAAAAGCGCAAAGGCGCTGACAAGACTGATCTTCATTCACCTTCAATTTTACCCCACGGCTTGCCTACAACAACGTAAAATGAGGCGAGCCCTTTTTTCCTGTGAAAAATTCTGCCATAATCGAAGCGCTCATGAAACCAAATTACATTTTGCTATTTACTGCGCTGCTGGGGGCAGGCACGGCCCTGGCTGTTGAAGTCGCGTCACCGGAAGATCAAATTGCCTCCGCCATTCTTGCCTCACCAAAGGACCGTAGGGCCGCAGCAACCGTGCTCGGCTACAACGCCAAAGGCGAAGTAATCACATTGCGCAAAGGCACCAATGAAATGGTTTGCCTGGCCGACGACCCGGCCGCCAAAGGGCTCAGCGTAGCCTGCTATCACAAGGACCTGGAACCGTTCATGGCCCGTGGGCGCGAATTGGCGGCTCAATATAAAGGTGCCGATCGGCATGAACAGCGCTGGAAGGAAGTGGACGAAGGCAAGGTAAAGCTCCCTCGCGAACCGCGCATGCTTTACGTACTTACCGGCAGCAGCTTCGATTCAGCGAAGGGCGAAATGGTGGATTCGTATCTGCGTTGGGTTGTGTACACGCCTTACGCCACGCCGGAATCCACAGGTCTATCCACAAAATCGGGAACCGAACCGTGGTTGATGTATCCGGGCAAGGCCGGCGCACACATCATGATCAGCCCGCCCAAAGAGAAAAAATAATAAGCGAAGTATCTGCAATGGAGTAGGCAGAATTGCCTGCCTACTCCATTGCCGCAATCACGGCATCAGTAAATTGCGTTGTCGAAGCCTTCCCGCCCACGTCGCCAGTCAGCGTTTTCCCTTCTAAATAGACTTTGCCCAGCGCCGCTTCCAACCGCTTTGAAGCATCATACTCGCCCAGGTGCGTCAGCATCATCACAGCCGAACTCATCAACGCAGTCGGGTTCGCCAATCCCTTGCCAGCAATGTCCGGCGCCGACCCATGCACCGCTTCAAACACCGCGTATTCGCGCCCCATATTGGCACCCGGCACAATCCCCAAACCACCCACCAGCCCCGCCGCAAGATCGGAAAGAATGTCGCCGTAAAGGTTCGGCAAAATCAGGACATCAAAAGTCTCCGGCCGCATCACCAACTGCATCGAAGCGTTGTCCACAATCAGTTCTCTATATTCGATCCACGGAAAACGCTCCGCCACTTCACGGCAACACCGCAGAAACAGTCCATCGGAAAGCTTCATGATGTTCGCCTTGTGAACCGCAACAACGCGCTTGCGCCCCAGCCGCTGCGCATAGGCAAACGCATATTCGGCAATTTTGATACTTGCCGTACGTGTGATGATTTTCAGACTCTCCACCACGTCGGTAATGATCTCGTGCTCAAGCCCCGAATAAAGATCTTCCGTGTTCTCGCGGAACATCACCATATCGATCTTCACATCGGTATAGCGCGTCTTCAACCCCGGAATGGTTCGCACCGGACGCACATTGGCGAACAGGTCAAGCTTCTTTCGAAGCGCCACATTCACACTGGTGTAGCCGCCGGCAATAGGCGTAGTCACTGGTCCTTTAAGGCCGACGCGGCTCTTCTCCAGCGCGTCCAGCACATGCTGCGGCACCGGCGTACCAGCAGCTTCAATTACTTTGGAGGTTAGCTCAATGCGGTCCCATTCAATGGAAACGCCAGTGGCTTCAACTGCGCGGACGGTGGCATCAGCAACTTCAGGACCAATTCCGTCGCCTGGGATTAGAGTGACTTTGTAGGACACAATTTCATTGTATCCGGCTCGTGTCCCCCTATGAGAAAATGATGGTTTCATGGCAAAAATTCAGCGTGCTCTTTTAAGCCTTACCGACAAAACAGGCCTGGTGGAATTCGCCCGCGGCCTCAGTGCTCTTGGTGTGGAATTAATCTCCACAGGAGGTACGGCCAAGGCGATCAAAGATGCCGGCATTCCAGTAAAGGACGTAGCCGAAGTAACGGGCTTTCCGGAAATGCTCGATGGCCGCGTGAAAACAATTCATCCGCGCGTCGCTGTGGGCATTCTGTCGATGCGGTCAAACCCTGCGCACATGGAAGCTATTGCCGCTCACGACATTCCAACCATCGATATGGTGGTTGTAAACCTCTACGCATTTGAAAAAGTGGCTGCCGACAAAAGTGCCTCAGTCAACCACCTGATTGAAAATATCGACATCGGCGGGCCAACCATGATTCGCGCTGCTGCGAAGAATTATCAGGATGTCGCCGTGGTCACTTCCCCCGATGATTACGCCAACTTGCTTGAACAGATGCAGGCAAACGGCGGAACCCTGCCGCTTGCCACGCATTGGGATTTGGCGAAAAAAGCCTATGCCTTAACGGCCGCTTACGACAGTGCTATAACCGCGCGCCTGGAAACAATTCACATGAACGACGCAGGCTTCGAAGAAAAGCCTTCCGAGTTGCCCGAAACTCTAAGCGTGCGCCTGCCCAAGTCTCTGGGGTTGCGCTACGGCGAAAATCCGCATCAGGCGGCTGCACTCTATTGCTCCGGCGCGTTGGGTGTTGCCGGTGCCGAACAGCTACAGGGCAAGGAACTTTCCTACAACAATCTGGTCGATCTTGACGCAGCCTGGCAGTTGATCGGTGAATTCACCGGACCCGCTTGCGCGATCATCAAACACACCAATCCATGCGGTTGCGCGGAACAAGCGACACTGGCCGAGGCCTATCGCATGGCCCTCGAAGCCGACCCCATATCCGCATTCGGCGGCGTGCTCGCGTTCAATCGCACGCTCGATGCCCCCACTGCGACCGAGCTGGCCAAGATATTCACCGAATGCATCGCCGCTCCAGATTTTTCGCCCGAAGCGTTGGCCGTACTCGGAGCCAAGAAGAACTTGCGGCTGGTCCGGGTCGCCCCATCCCAAGACAAGTACGTGATGAAATCGATCAGCGGTGGGATGCTCGCCCAAGTCATCGATCAACCGGCATTTGACCGCTCCAAGGCTGAAGTAAAAACCAAACG
>JBBRJC010000205.1:0-6719 GCA_038220135.1 Bryobacterales bacterium
GATTGCTTACCTGGCCGCTGGCGCTCACCAGAATCGGCGGATTGTGGCCTGCGTTACAGTAGGCGATGGTGCCGGCATTAGGATCGAGCAATGCGATAAAGAACGTGATGAACTTGCCGCGGGGACATTTGGCGGACACGCCACGATTCAATATCGTCGTGAGTTGGGCCATGTCCTCATAGTTTTCTACAAGTGAATGAACACGAGCCTGGAGACTGGTCATTAGCAATGCTGCGGGTAAGCCTTTGCCTGCTACGTCACCCACCAGCACAACTAAACGGCCGTTGGAGAGCGGGAAATAATCGTAGTAATCTCCACCTACTGAGCGGCATGGAATGCTGCGGCCGGCAACCTTCAACCCATCCAGCAAGGGCTCTTCCTGGGGAAGCAGGCCGGTCTGGATTTCAGCAGCCTGGGCCAGTTCCTTGGCCATGATTTGTTCGGTTCGTTCCACTTCCAGCAGGCGGGCGTGATCGATACGAACGGCTGCAATGTTGCCCATTACGGTTAACAGGCTCAGGTCTTCAGCAGTGAACTGGCGAATTACATCGGGCGAGTCAACATAAATGATGCCGATTACTTTTGATTCGGTTTGCAGAGGAACGGCGATCAGGCTTTTTACGCGCTGCTCTACAATGGTGCGGGCTTCGCGCAGCATTTCATCCATGGATGTATCGGCCACCAGGATTGAGGTTCGCTCTTCCAGCACCTTTGCTTTAACCGCCTGGCTGATACTGAAACCTGCACCGATAGCCGCGCTGACAACCAATTCTGTGCCATCGAAAGTCATCAGGACTCCGCGTTTGGCGCGAACGGCCTTGGTGGATAGACGCAAAATGAGATCGAAGATTTCCTGAAGTGGACGGTGGGCAGCCAGTTCCCTTCCCGCTTCGATTAATGCAGCCATGCGGTCATGGGCAAAGGGATCGAATTCTTTGGTTGACTTGGGTCATTGCGCCAGAGCGAGCACGCGATCTAGAGTGAGGGCAACAGTGCCTTGTAGCTCCAAGGGGTCTTGGGTGAATTCCAGATTCGATGGTTTAGCGCCTGGATTTGGCAGCTTTTGCTGAACCAGGAGGTAAAGAATCGTCAGGTTGCCAACATTGATCTTGTCACCAATGCGAAGAGTTTGACGGCTACTGATGCAGTTACCGTTGAGTTGAGTTCCGTTGGTGCTGCCGAGGTCGCGCACGCACCATTCGTTGCCTTCAGGTTCAAAGGCGACGTGACTGCGCGATAGGAGGGTGTCGTTTGGATAGGGAAGGTCTGTTGAATCTGAGCGGCCAAGAACCAGGCCTTTACTTTCAAGAGGGGCAACACGAAGACTTCCGTCTGCGGAACGGATGCTAAGCTGACGTGACATAGATTTCAAGCAAGTATCGCATGTTTGACGAAGGGCAAAATGTGCTATATATGTGGATATCGTTATCCAGATATCCACAAGGGGGCGGAATGTTTTCTCAAACGACGGAATACGCGTTGCGGGCCACGGTTTGGCTGGCGCAAAACACGGGGACACCGCAAACTACCCAGCAGATTGCTGAGGCGACAAAAGTGCCGCTGGGATATTTGGCAAAGGTGTTGCAGGCGCTGGGCAGGGCTGGGGTGGTGCGTAGTGCGCGGGGATTGCACGGTGGCTTTGAATTGGTTAAGGCCCCGGAGATGGTTTCCATTCTTGAGATTATTGTGGTGGTTGAGCCGATCCGCAGAATCCTGAGTTGTCCACTGGATTTGAACGCTCATCGGTTGAAGCTTTGTCCATTGCATAAAAAGATGGACCAGGCTTTGGCAATGATTGAAGAGACGTTTTCCAGTACCACACTGGCTGATATTGTGAACACGCCTAGTTCGAGTAAGCCGCTGTGCGATGTGATGCAAGTGAGGCTTGGGGGAGCACGGGCATGAAGACTGCTGCAATTTTCCTGATGACTATTGGCGCTTGCCTGGCGCAAATTTCGGACTTGAGTGGATCGTTTACATTTCCACTGGAGGGCGAGGCGATCCGGTATCATGACCCGGCGAAGAACGATCCGATTGCGCGTCTGCAACGACGAATTGACAGCGGCGAAGTAGCCCTTGAATACGATGCTAAACATGGGTACTTGCCTGGAGTGTTAAAGGCGCTGGGGATATCAAAAGCTTCGCAAATGCTGGTGTTTTCAAAGACCAGCTTTCAGTTTGGGCGGATCTCTCCGTCTACGCCGCGGTCGATTTATTTTAATGACCATTCCTATGTGGGCTGGGTGCAGGGTGGCGAAGTGGTTGAGGTTTCGACGACTGATCCGGAGCGAGGCAGCGTTTTTTATAGTATGGATCAAACCCAGAAATCGCGGCCTAAATTTGAAAGGCGGGATGAGTGTTTGCAGTGCCATGCTTCGCCTAGAACGTTGGGTGTGCCGGGGCATTTGGTGAGGTCGGTATTTACAGATAATGAAGGCTTTCCGCAAACGCAGGCGGGCGGATTTGTGACAGATCACCGAAGTCCCTTGGAAGAACGTTGGGGAGGGTGGTATGTAACCGGGACGCATGGGGCGGCACGCCATATGGGCAATGTAGTGATTGCCGATAAGAATCATCCAGACCAATTGGATATGGAAGCTGGGGCGAACGTGACTGACCTGGGCAAGTTTGTGGACGTCTCACCTTATCTGACAAAGCACAGCGATTTGGTTGCGCTAATGGTGATGGAGCATCAGACGCGGATGCACAATTTAATTACCCGGGTGAGTTACGAGACCAGGGTTGCGTTGTACTCGCAGGAAGGCATGAACAAGGCATTGGGACGGCCTGGAGATGGCTGGAGTGATTCCACGAAGCGGCGTATTTATGGGCCTTCGGAAGTGTTGTTGCGTTACTTGTTATTTCTGGACGAGCCGAAGTTGAAGGCAGAGGTTCATGGAACTTCCGGGTATGAGAGGAACTTAGCACTGGATGGACCCACCGATGACCACGGACGATCTTTGCGAGACCTGGATTTGAAGACGAGGCTTTTCAAGTATCCATGCAGTTACCTGATTTATTCAGAAGCATTTGATGCGCTGCCAAAGCCTGCCCTTGATTATATTTGGCGGCGGCTTTGGGAGGTAGTATCGGGCAAAGAACGTGGCGCTGCATTTGATTCCCTTACTACGGCGGACCGGCAGGCTATTCGGGAGATTTTGGTTCAGACCAAAACCGGGCTGCCTGAATATTGGCGGCAATAGCGGCAAAGGTTGCCGGGCGCTGGAGTTAGCGTTTAGAATCAATGAACCTGAATGCGTCCTATTAGACAGATCCTTACCTTTGTTATTGATTTGATTGTTTGGTGTTTTGTTTGCATTTTCCAACTGGATTTCAATGCGTTGAGAAGTTGGGAAATGGCACAAAAGAAGCTGGATGAACAGCCGATGTGGGTGTTTGTTTTGTTCTTCTGTCTGATGGTTGTGATGGCCGCTGATCAGTTGAAGAAGACGAAGAACACGGCGGCTTCTTTTTGGGGTGATGCGGGGATAGAGAGCTTCTTTACAATTCCGCGAAAATTGGGAATGCTATGGCTAATTGTGGCGGTGGCGGCTACGGGGTTTGGCCTGAAGATAGCGGAATCGCTGGACCGCTATTACTTCACGCAGGACGATAATTTTTCACAATTCATGCCGGGAATTCTGGTGGGGTGCCGCGCTGTGTGGAACGGCCACTTCGCCAACTGGAATCCGTATCAAATGCTGGGTGCACCGCTGGCCGATGTGGGCACCTATGCGCTTACTTATCCACTCACCTATTTGAGTTATGGTGTGGCCAAAAATTGGTTTCACGATGAGCGGCTGGTGGTGGAGGTGTTTTGTTGGCTTCATCTTCTTCTGGCATCGGCTGCAACCTACCTTCTTGCACGTAAGATGAGGCTTTGGGAGCCGATGGCTGCGGCGGTTGCGGTGTGTTTTTCCTTGTGCGGCTATTCGCTGATTGCCGGGCGAAGCTGGTATTACATGACGCCGACGATGTTTTGGTTTCCGGTGTTGTTGTGGCTGGCGCTTGAGTTTTCTCCTTCAACCGCAAAGTGGACCTGGACTGCTGTAACCGCAATTTCGATTGGGCTGTTTTATCATGCGGGCAATGTGCAGATGTGGGTTTATGGTGTGGGGTTTTGGGGCCTGGTGTTGCTGTTGCGCAAGCTAAGGGAAGGTTGGAGTTGGCGAGGATTTGCAATGTGTCTGCCAGCTTTATTGATAGGGATCGGTATTGCTGTTCCGCTGTTAATTCCGCAATGGAAGGCGACCCAGGGGCTTGAGCGTGGGACCGGTGGGGAGGGGATTGAACGCGGGTTGATGTCGCTGCTGTATCCGAATCCACTGGTAAATTCCGGATTACCGAATGGTTGGGGCACCGATACTGGCGCACCTGGTGGACAGCTTTATTATGCCGGGACATTTTTCACGCTGGCTTGGATTGCAGGGCTGGCTGTGGTGGCGGCTGGTAGAGATGGCGTAAAGGCGTTTCGTGGTAATCCTTTTCTGGGGGCTTCGGTTGTGGCATTGCTGCTGGCGCTAGGGAGCAAGGGCGGGCTTTGGATTTTGCATATGAAGCTGCCGGTATTGCAGGCATTTGCGCATCCGATTAAGTTTTTGCCGTTTCTGCAATTGTTCTCTTTAGTATTGGGAGCCTTAATTCTACAGCGAGCTTTTGCGGGTACGGCAAGAACGACTTTGGCTGGGGTAAGCATGTTCGCCGTGGCGACATTGGTGATGTTTTATCATGCAAGCATTTCGAGCCAGGCATTTTATGTTTGGAAAGACAGGCCTGATTCGCGAGTGCCGGCGCAAATGCTGAAGGAGATTGGGCAGGAACGGATTTACCCGCTTGCTCCCTGGCGATCGCCTGGTAGTGGCTATTCGGAAAGCCTGGCGCATAATTTTGCGAGTGTCGAACAGGTGCAGTCCATTGAGGGATATGAGCCGTTGTGGCGGAATAAGAAGCCTTATTCCGATATCAGCGATGCCATGGTGGATGATCTGGCGATGGTGCTGCGGCGGTATGGCGTGAGCCGTTTGGTAGTGCATAGCTCTGCGGAAAAACCATTGTTATCCCAAAACAAGGGGGCCAATGGGAACGAGCAATTACCTGTGGCGTGGGTGAAGCAGGCCATGGGAACTGTAGATGGGGAAGCGATTTTCAAAGATGATGTGATTGCCCTATATAAGATAAGCGGGGCGGAACCGTTGGCGCGCAATGAGAAGAACGGGCAGGCAATTCCGTTGAGGATTGAGGGGACTTCGGTGGTTGTAGATACCAGTTTGATCGGCGGGGCAGAGACGATTATGGTGAATTATTTCTGGCGACCGGGAATTGTTGCCAAAGCTGGGTCGCAAATTTTGGAGCTGGGAGCGGATCAGTTTTCAAGGCTGCTCATTAAGGTACCGGCCGGTGTGGGCCGAGTGGCAGTGAACTATGAGGTTGCTTGGCGCGATAGCTTGCTGGTGGGAATGGCGGTTGTGGGCCTTGGGCTGTTAATGGGCTGGAATTTGCTGGCTAAGGCGTAAGACCGCAGGTGCTACCGGGCATGATTCGGCGCCGGTTTTGGGCTACCCAGGAATAGATGGATTCGCCGATTGGGTTAAAAATTGGCAGGAAGATGGCGAGCACCAGGGCGACTATGATTCGGCGCCAGGTGTGCCAGCTATCGGGCGGGAGCGCTATTGCGGCAGTTATGGCGAGCCAGAACCATGGCTGAAAGAACATGATTTGCTTGAAGGCACGATAGCCGCTGAAAATTTGATTGCGGTCATCAACTACGTGCATTTTTTCTTCCAGGGCTTCCATTGTGATTCCATACTGATTGCCTATGCCGGATTGATAGGGACGCCAAACCAGAAGCTTGTCGAAATCGACGCGGGTGAATGCCAGACGGATCTTGTTGCATATACCGCAATCACCGTCGTAAATCACTGTTAGGTGTTTGGGCCAGGTGATGAAGATCAAAGTGGCTGCCTGCATACCGTAGAAGAACATTGTAAATGTAGTGCCGGTGAATTCCAGGAGGCCGGCCTGGAAGAGAACATTCATCCAAAGGGCGTAAGGGCGATACTTCGAAAAGAGTAGGCCGGCCGAGGTGGCTAGTTCGGCTATAGCAGTGAACCAGCACATGATTTTGCCAGCAACCAGAGGCGGTAGCGAACCGGAGACGGCGATGAAGACTGGGTTCTGGATTTTCGTAGTGGCCCAATGTTGGAAAAATACACCGGATTGCCAGTCAGGGTCGAGGATTTTGTTTAGTGCGGCGCCGAAGTAAACCAGTGAGAATTGCCATCGGAGAAAGTTGGGGGGGCGGGTGACGTCGCTAAGGCCAAGAAGAAATAGCATCACGCCACAGAACGCTTTGTTGTTGCCATAGTATGCCTTTGAGGAGACGACGGCGGTTAGTAGGGTTGCACCGAGAATGAGTGCAGCAATACGCACCTTCTGATTCAGAAGCAGGGCGATGGCACTGGCTAGAAATATAGTTTTCAGGGTGATTTGGAAAGCCGGTCCTGGAAGGGCGTCAACAATGGGGATAAATGGCAGGAAGGGATCTGGCATCAGGCGCACATGGTTGGTGCAAAGCAGAGCCAGTACGATGATCTTCGCCATTAGCAGTAGGTTCGGAGGCATCGCTGTTGAAGCTACACGAAATGGGTTTAGAGTTGATTGAACTGCCAAGTAGTTTCCTTCTTTCCATTGATTCGGTAGCGGAGTAAGATTTCAGCCTT
>JBBRJC010000206.1:0-6719 GCA_038220135.1 Bryobacterales bacterium
TTCAAAGGGCGTGGAAACAGCTTGATTCTGACGCTTCTTTTGTTCCTGCTTACCCGCTTCACCATCAGGCAGGGGATCATTGGGATCGTAACTTGGATAGCTTGCCATAGCCAGAATGTCGCCCGTTGCCGGACGCATCACCACGATGCTGCCGCGGGGGCAATTGTTTTTCTGGGCGTGCTTAGCCAGTACTTGTTCAGCAATAAACTGAATCCGCTGATCGATGGTTAGCGTGATGTCTTTGCCAGCTTGGGCGGTGGATTTCACCTTCGAGGAAACGCCGCGTTGCTTCACATCGTGTAGCATTTCCACCGATCCGTTGAGCCCTTCCAGCTCTTCATCAAGCGCCCGTTCTACGCCGGCCACTCCGCGCTCTGTCTTGTCAATCATGCCCAAAGTACCAATCAGGTGGGCGGCCAATGCGCCTTTGGGGTAGTGACGAACGGAGCCTTTCGGAAATGAAATGTAATCCAATCGCTTGGCATACTCTTCCATTCGTGCCAGCTCATCTGGTGCGGCATTTTTCTTCAATAACAGAAAGCGCTTTTTGCGAAGCCGGTAGTTGTTGATGCGTTCCAGCAGTTCTTTACGATCAAGGCTCAGTGCGCCGCTGAGCATATCGGCAGCCATTTCCACGTCGGGAATTCGCATAGGATTGATCTCAATCGAAATGCCTGGCACACTCATTGCCAAAGCCTGTCCATTGCGATCGAAAATGGTTCCGCGAGATGCCTGAACTTTTACGTCGGACTTGTGCTGCGCTTCCGCCTGGCGGCGTAGTTCGCTGTGTTGAAAAACCTGTAGGTAAATCAAACGCCCGGCAATCCCAACGGCCCAAAGTAGCAGGACGCAGGTTAGGACATAGAGACGGCGGATGTGTTCTTCATTTGCCCAAAACCATTTCCAGGCATAACGTATGATTGAAGGCACCAGCCTTCGACCAATCGACCTTGATTCAATATTGCTTTCCATTTTGTCTTCCTCTAACACCTGCGTCCGTCATATACCGGAATCGCGGACGGCACTTGGGGGAGGTGCATTGAGAAGACGTCTTGAGAGCAGAACGAGCCCGGCTGGACTCCCTCATAAGTGAGGTAAAAAATGGAATGGAACGGAGAATACCGGATGAATAAATGAGTCCAACCGTGCTCGTACCACTCTCAAGACGCGTCATAAAAATAGAGCTACTTCTGGTTCTTCAACATCGCGTAGTGTGAATCGAGATTCACTGGATTCAAGAGGATTACGCGGTCAGATGCGGCGGGGGAAAAGTGCTGTTTACCTGCTTCTTTAGCAAGCACGTGGGGGCTGAGCAAATGAGCTCTTTCCGTTTCCAGGGCCATCTTTTCGGAACCCAACTTTTTCTTGCTTTCCTCTAACTGATGAATGCGGTAGCCAGCCATCAGGTTATAGGCAGAAGGCAGTAGCAATCCAATGAGCATAATCATGCAAAGAAAAGCGCTGCCAAGGCCTTTCAGGTTGGACAAATTATCATGTGGATTGACAGCGCGAACTACTTTGCTGTTGTCCAAATTCTTGCGGAAGATCCAGATATCTTCCATAGGTAGTGCCCGGAGTTCATAGAACTCATCGGAAGCCGCGCGAGCAGTGCGGGGGAGCTCACTCGCCGCGTGACTGGCCTGGAATACTTTCTTAAAAAACCGGTTTGCCAGTATCGTCATGTTGCATTCTCTCGTTCATTTAACTTCAACCAGTCTTAGCTTTGCGCTTCTGCTGGCTTTATTGGTATTAATCTCTTCTTGGGATGGCTTTACGACGTGTTTCGTAAGAATGTCGACCTTACCTTCCCTCGCCCACTGCTGAAATCTTCGCTTCAAAATTCGATCTTCAAGGCTATGGAAACTGATGACTGCCACTCTTCCGCCTTTTGCAACCAGGTTAGGAATTGCATTGAGCAGGGCTTCAATCTCGTCCAATTCGCCATTCACATGAATGCGTAACGCCTGAAACGTTTGAGTAGCCGGATGAATCTTTCCAATGCGAGGCACAGCGGATTCGATTACCTCAGCAAGTTGCCGGGTAGACCGGATTTGCCGTGCCTTCACAATGGCCCTAGCGATCCGTCGGCTCCTCCTTTCCTCGCCGAAGTTGTAAATAATATCGGCGAGCTCATTCTCATGCGTAAAATTCACTACATCTGCTGCCGTAGGTACGTCGGAATGGCGATCCATGCGCATATCCAGAAGCCCATCGGCCATCAACGAAAACCCTCGCTCGGCAGTGGTAAGCTGCATTCGGCTTACCCCTAAATCTGCTAGCAGCCCATCTGCCGGACCCACACCAAGCGCCTTCAAAGAGGCTGGCAATTCCGAAAACGCCGCATGGACAAATTCAATCCGTTCCAGGAGCCCGGCACAATTAGCTTTTGCCATTTCCAGGGACTCACTATCGCGATCACAACTGAACAACTTACCGGAGGTTAACCGTTCAGCAATCGCCCGGCTATGCCCACAAAGGCCGGCAGTTGCGTCAATATATGTGCCTTCAGGCAAAATCCGCAACCCATCGAGGACCTCCGTAGGTAGTACAGGGACATGCATTGTCCCCGTTAATCCAACCCTGCCATCTCGAGGTGAGCGACGTCAGCTTGCAGACTTTGTTGAGCGGCAGCCTTGCGCGTTCTATAAACAGATTCTGGTAACACTTCGATATAACCCTTCTTTGGGAGCAGCCAAACTACCTGCTGGCTTTCCAATTTCAATTCGCTCCGCAATTCCTGCTTCAGCAGTACACGGCCCTGTTTGTCGATGGTGGAGTTCATACCAAAATCCATCAAATTAAAAAACACGCGAGTGGCGGCCGGATCGTGACTGGCATCGAAAAACTTCTTGGCTTTAGCCCAGCTCGCCTTCGTGTAGATCCTGGCAACGGACGAGTCCATGGTGGAAATGAAAACAGTATCTTCGCCCAAGTCCTTAAAATCGGCATGGAATGAAGCAGTAAGTTTTAGACGGCCTTCGGAATCGACACGGGTTTGCTGGATCCCATCGGAACGCTCAAACGCGGGCTTAGACTCTTCTGACACCTGATTTTCGTCTCAACTAACCAAAATCGACCAATTTGCCGTCCGAACTTAACAAAATCACACAAAATCTACCTGCTCCATCTTGGCACAAGGCATTTCAGATTTCAATGATTGTTTTTCAGGTATTTTAGGGCTAAGTGAATGGCTGAGAAGCGCTTAGCCACGGAAAAAGGCGAAGACTAGGCGAAAGCTCTATGGTTTCGCTGGAGATATTCGATCCGCAGTAATAAGAAGAGGGGGAGAACAGCTGCATTATAGTAACCTAAAAAGTAGAACATGAAACTCTACGACCTTGACCCAGGTCCGGAATGCCCGGAAATCGTTCGCATGATTGTGGAGATCCCGAAGGGTTCCACGAACAAATACGAATATGATGGAAACCTAGAAATGTTCCGGCTCGACCGAGCCTTGTATTCGCCAATGCACTATCCTGGCGATTACGGATTCATCCCCGGAACGCTTGCTGAAGATAACGATCCACTTGATGTATTGGTGCTTGTGCAGGAGCCTAGTTTTACTGGTTGCCTGCTGGAAGTGCGGCCTGTTGGCGTGCTGAACATGGTGGACGATAAAGAAGGCGATCAAAAAGTGCTGGCGGTTCCAACCAAGAATCCGCGGTACGACCAGATTCACACCATGGATCAGATTTTCAGCCACGTGCAGCGTGAGATTGAGCATTTTTTCACCATTTATAAGGAATTGCAAGGTTCGGTGCCCCGCATGGATGGATGGGGCGGCCCCAGAGAAGTGCGCAAGGCGATCATGGAATCGCGCGCCCGGTATTTGGAAGCTAAGGCGCTGAAAGCCGGATAGATATGCGCGCCTGAGGGTACTTGATTTTGTGGACAGCGGCAAAGAGCAACTGGGGCGCCGAATCGAACTAGGGACACTCAATTTTTTCAGCTCAAGACCTTAGTCCGAGACGCGCTTATTCTCAGTTATCCACCTGAGAGACAAACTATTGCCAATGTGTTAGAAAGGGCAGATGACTCGAATATTGCTCTTCTTCGGCTTGGTCGCAGCGGCTGGTTGCGCCGCAGACAAACATCCGGATTTCACTGGGACCTGGCAACTTTCAACCACCGCTAGCGACTTTGGAACAGCCACGCCACCACGCGCCATGGTCAGTCGCATTCGGCACAAAGAACCGGCCTTTATTGTGAATTCCACCGTTGTAAATGCAACGGGCGAACAGGAATCTGAATATCGTTGGTGGACCGACGGAAAAACGAGTTCCAACACTGTCGGCGGCCTAACTTTTACGACGAAGGTGGTCTGGGAAGGTAGCACGTTGGTTGCGACATCGAGCACGACGGGCCAGCAGGGGCCGATCGAAATGACTGATCGCTGGACCCTCAGCGCGGTCGGCAGCACCCTTAAAGTGTCCCGAGTTCTCAAAACTGGCGGTCGAGTGGTCGAGCAATCCTATGTTTACGAGCGCAAATGATGGTTCTAAGGTCATTGTTAAGAGTGTCCTAAGGTAAAAGCCTGATTCGTCTGAGACCAAGGGCATGATTAACTGAGCTTGACGCTATATTCCATGCCTGACCTCAAACGAAAAATCTTCCCCCTCCTCGGAATCGCTTTTGTAGTAGCGATCATCGCAACCGGTGTATTTTATGGATTATTCGTTGGGGAACTGAAAAGTGCCACCACACAAATGTCCAATCAATTCATCGTGGTCGCAGCCAAAGAACTTCCACGAGGCAAAATCCTAGTGGAGGATGACTTGAAAGTTTCCCGCTGGGCAGGCGCTGAGCCGCTCAAAGGCGCTTTCGCCAAGAAATCTGAAGTGATTGGAAAGCCGCTGTCGGGCAGTATTAGCGAAAACGAACCAATTACGGATTCGCGGGTAATTTCCGCCCACGGGTCGTCAACCCCGATTGTTCCCAAAGGGATGCGTGCGGTCTCCATTCGTGTGCAGGAGTCCTCTGGAATAATGCCATTTCTTAAATCCGGAAATCGCATTGATGTTCAGATGGTTTCCGGCAATAACACGTTGCGCACCATTCTTGAAAATGTCGAGGTGCTATCTGTAAATACGCCGGAATCGAACGTCCCTGGCGGGTTGATGTCCGTTATCTCGTTGCTGGTAACTCCGGCAGAGGCGGACCGGGCTGCACTGGCTGATTCCACGGCGAAAATCCGTTTGCTACTACGCAATCCACTCGATAAGGAAACCAGTTCGCGTTCGGCTGTGGACGTCGGCAACATGCTGAGAGAATCCAGAACCTCAATAGGCGTACCTGTGGCTGTTTCAAGAGACACGGTTCAAGTTTCGCCAAACCGCGTTGAATTCCTGGTGCGTGTAGTTGGTGCCAGCAGCGCCGGACTGGAGAAGGTACGGACGAAACTGGCAACAACCACCAACAGCCACGAACTCCAGGTAAGTGCCCTTCGTCCAGGAAGCAATGCTGAGGAAATGTTACAGCAGTTGAACGGTGCCGGGCAGGCTGAAATGCTTTCCACCTCGCGACTTATTTCGCTGAATGACCGTCAGGTAGTTGCCAGTCCTGGAAGCGCATGGGCGGGAGCACAAGGCCTAAACTGTGGGATCTTATTGAACCTTCAGCCCTCGATTTCCGGAAATAGCCTTCGCGTCCGTGTGCAGCCAGAAGTAACTACGCCACGCTCACCTGGCCAGGGGGTGGAAAGCCGTAAGATCGTTTCAGAGCTTTTGCTCAATCAGGCTTCCAGCTTCGTCATTACAGGATGGGTGGATGCGGAAGGTGCGCCGCAGCTACTGGAAAAGCTGTTTCCCACCAGTTGGAAGCAGAAAGAGAATCGCGATCTTGTGGTTGTCGTGACCCCATCCTGGCATAATGCGCCGGTTAGAGTGTCGTTGAACCGTCCGCAATAAGAGGCAGCAATGACGGCGCTTCCCTCTATTCTCGTATTTCTCGGCGTCTTCCTCATTGCAAGTCTGGCAGTGGTTGTCGCCTCGTTTTTCCAAGACCGTGGAACGACCGAAGCACCTGTTCCGATCGTTGGAATCAGCGGCGAAGTTCCACTGTTATTGCGCGAAGAATCGCTGAGTACCATTAATTTCTGGGAAAGACTGCTGCAGCGATTCGACGTTTTTGAAACCCTGCAAACGCATCTGTCCGAAGCTGGTTTGAAATGGTCAGTGGGCCGGGTAACGGCTACGATGATGCTCACCGGCACTTTGGCTGCGGCAGTTACGACGGAAGTGGCTTGGATCCCGCCAGGAACGTCGGTATTGGTGTTTCTAGGTGCTGCTTGGATTCCTTATCTGTTTATAGCCGCGAAGCGCAGAAGCCGATTCTCTAAGCTTGAAGATCAATTTCCGGATGCTCTTGATTCGCTGGCGCGTGCTCTTCGCGCCGGTCATGCGTTGGCTGGTGGTATGGAAATGCTCGCCATTGAAGCTCCGCAACCGATCGGCGGCGAATTCCGGCGTACGATTGAGGAATACAAACTGGGCATGAGTTGGAACCGGGCGTTAGTCGGATTGGCGAAGCGCATCCCGATGCTGGAAGTCCGATTGTTTGTGGCTGCGGTGCTGCTGCAAAGCAGAACTGGAGGAAAGTTGACCGAAGTGCTCGAACGATTGGCCGACACTATTCGCGACTCCATCTCTTTGCGCGGAGACGTAAAAGCCATTTCAGCGCATGGCCGCCTTACTGGAACAATTCTGACGATTCTGCCTATC
>JBBRJC010000207.1:0-6693 GCA_038220135.1 Bryobacterales bacterium
AGCGCCATTCGCCCCAACCAGATCATCGCCTGCTCTTTGCCCTACGCGCTGCTGGATGCAGCCCAACAGCAGGCCGTCGTCAGAACAGTGGAGCGCGAATTGCTCACTCCATTCGGGTTGCGAACACTCGAGACAAGCCATTTGGAATATCGTGGGCACTATCGCGGCAACCCACAGGAACGCGACGGCGCTTATCACCAGGGCACGGTTTGGCCGTGGCTGATCGGGCCATTCGTGAAGGCCTACTTCAACGCCTTCGGAAGAACGCCGGATACGCTGCGCTACTGTCGACGGCTGCTCGATCCACTGCTGGGCGAACTCTACACCAACTGCTTCGGATCGATTTCCGAAGTGTACGATGGCGACGCCCCACACGCAGCCGGTGGCGCCCCAGCGCAGGCTTGGTCGGTTGCTCAGTTGATGGAGGCGGTGCGGATAACCAAATGATCGCTGCTAAATTAAAATTGTGCAAGCGGAGCCTTTGCCGAGCCGCGCGTTCAAGCAAGCGGAGTTTTTCCGCACCACGCCCGCAAGCAAGGCTAGGCTCTCCCCGTCCGCGACTCACAAGCAAGCGGAGTTTACCCGCACCGCGCCCGTAAGCAACCCGAGATTTTCCCCGTGCCGCGACGCACAAGGAAGCGGAGCCTTTTCCGACCCACGCCCGCAAGCAAGCGGAGCCTTTTCGACCCGCCCGCGAGCCACCAAGCGGAGGCCTTTCCAACCAGTGCACCCAAGGAAGTGGAGCCGAGCCCCGAACAAGCGGAGCCTTTTCCGAGCCGCGCCCGCAAGCAAGCGAAGCCCTTAGCTCTTCTTCTTCGGCTCCGGCAATCCAAGCAACCGGCGAATGTCCAAATAAATATCTTCAATATCGCGATTGGCATCCACGGTCAGCAACTGATTGCGCCGCTCGTAATATTCCAGCAGTGGCCGCGTCTTTTCGTAATACTCACGCAAGCGTACTTTAAGCGATTCAATATTGTCATCGGCGCGCTTGGTGAACCCGCTCCCCTGGCCCATCTTGGCCCGGAACATGACCCGTTCATAAACCATTTCGTCCGGAATGTCGAGATAGATAACTTTGTCGATGTCCCAGTTTTCAAACAGATACTCCGCCTGCGAACGCGTACGCGGAAAGCCGTCCAGCACAAAGCCATAGTTCCAGTCATGTTGCCCAAGGCGGTCGCGGACAACGCCTTCCACCGTTTCGTCAGGGACTAAAAGGCCGGCATCGGTAATGCGCCGAATGCGAGCGGCAAGCTTGGTGTGGTGGGCAACGTGCCATCGAAAGATTTCACCAATCGAGATGTGCACAAAGTCATAATCCTGACAAAGGCGCTCACTATGCGTCCCCTTACCAGAACCCTGCGGCCCGCAAAGTACATATTTATTCACAGAAAATTAGTGTAACAAGTTTGTTCAGGCCAAGTCTGGAGAAAACCATTTCCAGCACACAGGTAATTAGCTATGATCGTGTGTAAGGAATAGAGCCGTCAATGCTGCGCGGCGGCGGTTGGAACAATAATCCGGCCCACGTTCGCGTTTCGTACCGGAATAGAAATGATCCGGGCGTTCGGAACAACAATGTTGGTTTCCGGTGTCTCTGGTATGCGGGACCGAGCGGTGTAAGCCGCAAAGTGCCAGAACTGGTTGGGATCAAGGTCCCGCCGGGAGTGCTATGCCCGCTTCCGGGCTCTAGTCCGGGCGATGTTGGTCTGTGTCACAGCAGGCTGATGCCGCCAAAAATAAAAAAGGTCCCAGTTCTGTGGTAGGGCCGTACGCGGTTTCGAAGCTTAGCTGGGACCCCCTGAAATTTTTCGCCCGGCTGCTTACGCAGCCGATTCCGGATCATCCCATTCCCTTAGCCTTCCCAAAAGCTACACTCTAAAGGGTAAACACTAAAGAGTAAAGGGAAGCATTATTCCCAGAGACACCGGAAACCAACAACGTAGTCCCGAACGCCCGGACCATACCCACTATTCCGGAACGAAACGCGGACGCGGGCCGGAAAATTGTCCCAACCGCCGCCGCGCACCAATCGATAATCCCTTTTCTTCGCTCCTTGTGGGTTTAGGCTCTCACTACCATTCAAACTATAATATTTTTTATCGTACCAATCGGCAGTCCATTCCCATACATTCCCCAACATATCATGTAACTTCCAGTCGTTAGGCGCCAACAATCCAACTTTGTGAACACCATTTCCATTATCAAATAGCTTTTGTTGGTATGATTTCCAACCCCCTTCCCAGGGATCGCCGTGCGATATATCCAGGAGCACCTTGATGACTACGCGCTTGTGCAATAACTGCAGATCATTGGCCAGATAAACAACACTCATTCCCCCGCGCCCCAACTCCCGCTCAACTTCATAACGGCCGTTGAAAATGATTGTTGGCTTAATTGGTGCCAATTCCGTCTTATCCAGATCAGACATAACTTATCTAGTCTACTCTGCCACAGACCCCTTTTAAATCAGAAAAGGCGTTGGGTCTCGACTTCGGAGATCGAAACCCAACGCCTACCTGTTCGGAGGAAATCAAAATCCCTAAGAGTTCAGATGTAAACCCTTATGAATTGCATAAAGAGCCAATTCCAGACGATCGGACACGCCCAGTTTGTCGAAAATGTTATGTAAGTGGTTCTTCAC
This sequence comes from Bryobacterales bacterium, assembly GCA_038220135.1. Taxonomy (GTDB): domain Bacteria; phylum Acidobacteriota; class Terriglobia; order Bryobacterales; family Bryobacteraceae; genus JANXSF01. Next base: position 2,648 of record JBBRJC010000207.1, read on the forward strand.
CGTCTGCTCACTAATGAACATCTTTTCGGCCATTTCTTTATTTTTATAACCCTGTGCAACCAGCGCCACAATTTCCCGCTCGCGCGTCGATAGCGGACTGCGCTCTCGTGGCTTGCCGGTGCCAGAACCGCTGTTGTCGCCCGGCGCTGCAAATTGGCGCATAACGGCGGCAGTGGTGTGCGAATCCAGCCAGATCTCACCCGAGTAAACCTTGCGGATACTCTTAATGATCAGATCCGGTGCCGTCTGCTTCAACACAATGCCGGAGCAGCCAAGCTTCATCGCTTGTACAAATTCGTTTTTGTCTTCAGAGGCGGTCAAAATGATGACACGCGTCCGGCGGTTGGTTTGCTGCAACGTCTGCAACGCCTGCAACCCATCCAGGTTAGGCATGCGCAGATCGAGCAAGAGTACATCGGGATCCTTAGCTTGGACCACTTCCAGTACTTGACGTCCGTCACCCGCTTCACCGACAATTTCTACATCCGGTTCCAGACTCAGTAGACGCCGCAATCCATCCCTTACAATCGGATGGTCGTCGGCGATAACAATCTTGATTAACTTTTTAACCTCTGGCTCCGGCTGACTGTGTTCCAGTGTCGCTGTGGGTGCCTCGGCCGCGCTAACAAGAATTTCATTTAGCATAGTTTTTTCCCTCTCGCCTCGTTTTCCTAGTCTGATGATATAGGCGTTCTAGTACTCTGGTCAATTACCTCCGGCCTTAGTTCACCCTAAGAATGCACTTAGCTCTTGACGCTGTTGTACTTTACTCCATACTCTTTCTGGCACCTTTGCGATCCAATCATGCGCGCCAATATCGATGTCAAAGTTAATATAATGAGTCAGTTACGGTCATTGCGACTCTTATAAAACTACGCAGTCCGTAGTGCTGGGTACAATCAAGAAACATGCCTACGACAATCTTTCGTAATGGACAGTCCTGGCACTAGTGGTCCTGGAACTACGGTTTTATAAACATTGAGGAATAAAAATCCACTAATCCTGATTCATACTGGTAGATGATGATTCGATCTGCTCTTTTACCGCTTATGGCAACCGCACTGATGGGTCAAAACTTTGCCGACAAGCTTGGCCCAGCCGTTGGAACTTCTATTCCATCGATTGAAGCAACCGACCAGAATGGGAAAACTCAAAGTTTCGCCTCGGTCCGCGGACCGAAAGGGGCTTTCGTCCTTTTCATTCGCTCGGCCGATTGGTGACCCTACTGCAAAACTCAACTCGTGGAGTTGGGCGAATGGTCCGAAGATGTTAAGAAGCGCGGCTACGGAGTAGTGGCAATCAGCTACGACACGCCAGCCACTTTGAAGAATTTTGCCGATCGCAAGAAAATCAGCTACCCTCTGCTGTCCGATCCTGATTCGAAGATCATCAAATCATTTGGCATCCTGAACGAAAAAGCAAAGGATTTCGCAGCCGGTGTGCCGCACCCCGGCATGTTTGTGGTCAACGCCGCCGGTAAAGTTGAGGCCAAGTATTTCGAAGAGGATTATCGAGAACGCTTCACGATTTCAGCGCTGCTCACCAACCGCTTTGGCAAGCCCGCCCAAATTGCTGGTGAACAAGTGGTGGCCAAACGCGCCCGAATCACCCCTTCCGCCAGTGCAACCACCGTTCGCGGTGGAGAACATATCGTACTCACCCTAAATGTCGACCTCAGTCCTGGTCTGCACGCCTACGCTGCCGGTGCAGGGGAGGACTATATTTCGGTGGACTGGAAGGGCGAAACCAACGACGCCTACCGCTTTGGCGACGTGGAAGCAGGCAAGCCGAAGCTACTCAAAGTGGGTGGCGACCCTCAGCCGGTGCCGGTTTACGAAGGCAAGTTTACGCTCAAGCGTGAACTGATCCTGAGCGCCCAGGCAAAAGTGCAAAAACTGGCCGATGCGGAAGGCAAGTTCCGTATTCCCGCCACCTTTAAGTACCAGACTTGTTCAGACCGGTTGTGCTATCCTCCCGAAACAGTGACAGTGGAATGGGTGTTGCGCCTTGACGGGCACGACGGTACCCGTGTTCCGGCGGAATTGCGAAGGAAATAGCAAAGTGGAATCGATCTATTGGGTCATGAGTTGGCTGTGCCACCGCAACTGCGTTCATTGCTATGAAGACCGTTTTCATCCTTACTATGGCGATGAATTGCGCGCAGTTGCGGATCAGTCAAAGTCCAATTACCGGAAAGTCATTGAACACCTGCCAGATAGAATGGTGTTTGTAGACCCACTCGAACCAACGGTAGAAAAGCGCGGCCGAATCATACTGGCTGGCGGGGAAATGCTGCTTGAAGCGGTGCGCGAACCCGTGCTCTACCCTGCCCTCGATTTGCTCTACGAAAAGTACAAGGACGTTGGCGGCATCAATCTGATTGTCCAGACCACCGGCGACTTACTAACTGAAAAGATTGTCCGGGAATTAATCGCCCACCATGTTACTACCATTTCCGTGTCGGGCATTGATGCATTTCATCAAGGCATGGAAGAAGAGCCTGCCCGCGAAGCGTTGCGGCAGAAACTAACGAAAATATTTGAATCCAATGACGCAAACTTTCACTTCTTCGGTGCTACAAAAGATTCCTGGATTGGTAAAATTTGGCCGCGCGGTAGGGCGCAATTGAACGAACTTTCCACCGCAACCTTGGCCGATAACTTCTGCAATGCGTGGTCTGGCGGATTGAATTTCCTGGATCTGAAGCATGCCGGTAGCGAGGTTTCAATTGAGCCGTCAGGGTTGGTTTATCCCTGCTGCATGAAGACCAAAAAGGCGATCGGCAATCTGACGGAAGAGCCACTGGAAACGATCATTGATCGGCTAAAGGGCAATCCGGTCTATGAGGCGATTTCCATGGGTCATCCGGAAAGGATGGGCATTTCTCACGGTTGGAGCGTGGAAAAGTTCTATAAGGCTTCGGAAATGGTTCTGCCTTCTGGCTGTACGTATCAAAACCTGTGCATCGGGTGCGACAAGTTTCACGACGAAATGTTGTCTCCGCTAATTGTTCTGCAAAAATAAAGCGACATCTTCATTCTTTGGGTATATACTCGAATCAAAATGAAGAAGCCATTGTTTGCAGTCTTTTTACTCGCGCTCGCCGGATGTGGTTCAGAGCCCACCAGCGTAGACGCCACAGCCGAATTCAAACCAGTGCTCGATAAGATGTACGCAGCTTGGTCGACTCTTGATCTATCAAAGGTAGCGCCCTACTACGCCAAGGACGCCACTTTGGTCTTTTTCGACGTCGCCCCTTTCAAGTACACCGGCTGGAAAGAGTACGAAGAAGGGTTCAAGAAGACGGCCGCCGACTGGAAGTCAATCACTGTCTCGGTCAACCCTGATTTGAAGGCAACCAAGAATGGAAACATCGTCTTAGTCACTTACTCATTGAGCTTCGACATCGAACCGAAAACCGGGGATCACATGAAAGCTCAATTGCGGGGAACCGACGTCTTCGAAAAACGGGGCCCAGGTTGGTTGGTCATTCATGAGCACGTCTCAACAGTAATGCCCGATCCGCCACCTCCGCCGGTGAAGAAAAAAGCGAAGGCGGCTCGGCCAAAGGCCACGCGTAAGAAGACTAGGAATTAATTCGCCTGTTTCTGTGCCCGAGTCCGCATAGTGCTAGACCGAAGGCGATTAAGGCACCTGTTGCTGGTTCGGGCGTTGATGACAGAGAACCGTTCGAATACGGCCCAGCACTGATGATGCTGCCGTCTTTGTTGTGGTATGACCACGTCCCTTGATTTGTGGAGTTTACCGATGAAACAAGTACTGGTGCGCTTGTAAGTCCAGTGAACATTTGAGGGCCGGACATGTCCAGCCTGATGGAATTGACGCCATTGCTTTCCACAAATATTAAAGAGAGTCCTCCTCCTGCGGCCGTTGTCCACAGGGCGACTGAAGGAGAATATGTGGCTAAAGTGGAGCCATTCAAAACATAAGTAAGGCCGACTGACAGGTCTGTCTGATTTGAACTGAAATTGTAAGGGATCGCCGGTTCAACTATGCTGATGGCAGCTGAGAACGAAACACCAGGA
>JBBRJC010000208.1:0-6684 GCA_038220135.1 Bryobacterales bacterium
TTGTAATGCTCTACGCAACAATTCGTCACTAATTACTACAACGTCTGGTTTGGAGGGGTTTTGGTTGTGCTTTTATTTGGCCCGCCGGGCTGCGGGAAAGGAACTCAGGCTTCGCGCCTTGCGCAATGGCTAGAAATTCCGGCGATCTCAACGGGCGATATGCTCCGGGCTGAGATCGCAGCCATGACGCCGCTCGGGGTCCAGGCTGACAAGGTTATCAGTAAGGGCCAACTCATGGACGATCTCCTGGTTGGCCGCATGCTGATGATGCGCCTGAGCACGGATGAATGCAAAGGCGGGTTCCTGCTTGATGGCTATCCGCGCACCGTGGCACAGGCCAAATCGCTATCGCATTTTCTGACGCAATCCGGACAAGAAGAACCGCTGGTGCTGCATCTGGATGTTCCGGCAACGCTGCTGGTGCGCCGCATGTCGGCACGCCGGTCATGCCCAAAGTGCAGCCGCATCTATAACCTTCTGAATTCGCCCCCAGCCAACAAAGGCCGTTGTGACGATGATGGGGCAGCACTCATCCAACGAGAAGATGATCGCGACTCAGTTATCGAACTGCGCCTGAAAGAATATGAAAAGTGGACTCGTCCGGTGCTCGCCTATTACGAGCAGGGCAACTATTGCAAAATCGACGGAAACCAGCCACCAACTGAAGTTTTCGCGCAAATTCAGCAATTGGTAACCACGCATCGGGAACGAACCACCTGCAAATAGGCTAGCCACTTAGTCGCCACAGGGAACAAACCTAGCCAACTTCCAGGCTTTTCCCCAATGTGTTTTTGACAAAAATAGAATCAAACTGTTGACACAGGAGTTTATCCCAAACCGATGCCAACAATGGAATTGTGTACCGAAAAGAGAGTGAGATCTCATGCCGAAAAGCGCTGGCAAGAGCGGATGCCACGTGAAGCTATGGTCACCTTAACTTGGAGTGACCGCATCGGACGTGCCAAAACTGCAAAATGCCGCTGCCTCGATATTTCTGCCAAGGGCATGTTGGCCATCATTCCTGATCGTCTGGAATTCCGTTCATTCATCCACGTCCACGCCCCCGCCCTTGGTTTGGTTGGCCAGGCCACCGTACGCCACCAAAAGCCTGAAGGGCTAAACTTTGTAACCGGCCTGGAATTTGTTGGCGGCTTGGTATTCAATCGCGATTAACCTGACTTTAGCGCGGACACTCGTGGCTATCGCGTGGCCCCCAAGCTCGCGGTCATAAGTTAACGAGCCGCGCGCGTCAGCAAGCGGTCTCTTGTGCCAACTTACAGCCCATTAACAGAGCCGCAGACACTCGCGACTATCGCATGGCCTCCATGCTCGCGGTCGTAAGTCTTGTGCCACCTTACAGCCCATTAACAGAGCCGCGAACACTCGCGACTACCGCGTGGCCCCAAGCTCGCGGTCGTAAGTTACCGAGCCGCGCGCGTCAGCAAGCGGTCTCTTGTGCCAACTTACAGCTTTCAACCGAGCCGCGAACACTCGTGGCTATCGCGTGGCCCCCAAGCTCGCGGTCGTAAGCTACCGAGCCGCGCGCGTCAGCAAGCGGTGCCTTGTGCCAACTTACTGCTTATTAACAGAGCCGCAACCGCCAGGCAGCAGTGTGTCGTGCCAACAAACCACTGAGCCCCTGTACTAGTTACTCTTAGTGCATTGCCACAACAAGCTCATGCGCTGCTGCAACCGGCGCCCCTGCCACCGTTTGCGCAACATGCTCGCTCACCGCCGCATGAATAACTTCCGGGTTCTTCCCACGTAATGCATCCAATAGCTGCAAGTGCTCACTAGCCCCGCGAGGTGCATACGTGGTAGCTTCTTTCACTAACTCGTGAAATGCAAACAGTGGTGCGCATATCTGCTCCAAACTCCGTTGCAGAAATTGGCTGCCGGAACGGCTCCACAAGAATCGATGAAATTCGTAGCTAGCCTTGCTGGCATCCGCTGCCGAACCACTCCGTACTGCATGTTCAATTGCCATTGCCAGGGTTTCAGCTTTCTCAAAATCTTGTGCCGTCATCAACTCAGCACAATTGACCATTGCCATTTGTTCTACAGCAATACGAATGCGTAAACGATCTCGAATCTCCGCAAACGTAGGATGGGAAACAGAAGATCCTTTGTTAGGGATTCGGGTGACTATCCCCATCTGTTCCAGATGTGACAACGCTTCTCGAACAACGGCCTGACTCACACTCAGTTCTCGTGCAACGGCAAGTTCCCGAAGCGGTTGCCCTGGTGTCAAAGCACCTGCGAATATCGACCCGCAGATCCGTTGAGCAATTTCAAACTTTAGCGATTCCGATGAGGATGGAGTGCGCATTTAACCTGCCCTAGTGCCTATCGACTTTTATCTACTACAATCGATTCAGCCAAATTTCCGTACTAATGAATGATAGGATGCTGCAATCAGTGAGTGAGGTTACGCATCATCTAAGGATTTCCTGAACCAAAATGTGTAAAGATGCTATACCATGCGGATACTTTGTTTGTTTACGTGCGTAACGCTACTGCTGTCAGCAGCTTCAGATGAACCCAGACTCAAGCCAATCTTCGATGGAAAATCGTTAAAGGGTTGGAAACAATGCAATGGCACTGCAAAGTACATAGCAAAAGACAAAATGATAACAGGCACTACTATCGACGGTAGTCCTAACTCGTTCCTTTGTTCCGAAAAAACCTACGGAAACTTCATACTCGAATTTGAAGTTAAGACAGATCCGGAATTAAATTCCGGCATGCAAATACGCAGCCACCGGTATAAGGAAGCAGCCCAAGTCCGCACCTACAATCAGGGCTGGCAGGATCGCAAACACGAAGCCGGTCGAGTCTATGGTTATCAGGTAGAAATCGCTTCCGAAAAGTCTGGAGCCTCCGGAGGAATATACGACGAAGCCCGCAGAGGGTGGGTTGACAACGTCTCCGCCAAGCAACCCGCCCGCTCAGCATTCAAAGACAACCAATGGAACAAGTACCGCGTGAAAGCTGACGGCGACCACATGCAGGTATGGATCAATGGCGTCCCTCGTGCCGACCTCTATGACACTGCCGACGCCGATGGTTTCCTGGCCCTTCAGGTTCACGCCTATAAGGGCCCCACGCGCACGGTCAGTTGGCGCAACATCATGCTGGCCGAACTACCTCCAACTTCGTGGAAGCCAATGATGGATGGCAAAACCATGGCTGGCTGGGAGAAATCAGGCGGCGGAGAGTGGGAAATCAAGGATGGCGCATTCCACGCAACCGCTGACCCGGCGATTCATAAAACCGGTGGCTATTTGTTGAGCACCACTCGTTCCAGCAACTTCACCTTCCGCTTCAAATACAAGATCACCACCGGTAACAGCGGCCTGTTTTTTCGCTTCGAAAAACCCGGCGTGAAAGTGGAAGGTGCCCGTGGCTACGAAGTTGAGATCGACCCCACGCGCGATGTCGGCGGACTGCAAGAGGTAGGTAAGCGCGGCTGGCTCCAGCACGTTGAAGCTGCAATGCATAATGATGTATTCAAGAAGGATGCCTGGAACGAAATGGTGATCTCTGCCCACGGCCACCGCATCGTCATCAACGTCAACGGAGTGAAAATCGTGGATCGCGTCGACGAGGAGGCGAGCCGCCTGGAAGGATTGTTCGCGTTGCAAGTCAACGCCCGATCGAAGTTGGATGTTGGGTTTAAAGACATTCAAATCCTGAAACATTCAAAGTAATAAGGAGCTTTCGCAATGCCACTAAGCGGTGCAGCATGGGTAACTCAATTTCCCGGAACCACGAGGATCGCCGATCTCGTCAATCCATTCCGGTCGAACGTCCAAAAATTCCTTACGGCCTTAAAAACCGCAGGTGTGACGCAAATAATATCAGCAACATTCCGTCCTCCGGAACGAGCATATTTGATGCATCACGCATTCCGTATTGCCGATCCGGACGACTTGTTGGACCCCGCGAAAGTAAAGCCAATGGCGGGTGTAGATATTCAGTGGGTGCATCGCGACCCCGCAGGCAATCCCGATATTCCCACGTCAAGGGCTAAAGCAAAGGAAATGGTGAAGGCCTACGCAATTACGTTCCGCCCGTCACTAACTTCCCGCCACACCGAAGGCAACGCCATCGACATGACATTAACCTGGACCACCCCGATCACCATCGTGGACGGAACCGGAGCCAGCATCGTCATTCCAGGCCCGGGTAAGGGTGCGACTAACAAGTTACTCCATAGCGTAGGTGCATCGTATCAAGTGTTGAAACTGGTGGCAGACCCACCGCACTGGTCCAACGACGGCCGCTAGAATATGGAGAGCGTCGCGCACTGCTTAAAATTGTTTGTGACTCTTGATTCCACGCTCTTCGATAAGCGTCGAAGGCGAAGCATAAACCTGAATTCCGAAGTTGAACAAGTCTAATAGCCAACCGTGACGCGGACACTCGTGATCCGCGCTTTCTTGTAGCCGTAGGCTGGATCGTAATCAATCGCGCCGAACAGCTTAATGATCTCTCGTTGTTTGCGCCATTCGATGAACTCTTGAAGGGCTGCGTTCACCGTGCCTTTTTTAGTTTTGAAGCCACCGACTCGCAACGCAGTATTCAAAAGTTCGTCGCTTATTGCCAGATTAGTTGCCACTGCTACACAATATCATGTGTATGCTTGTATTGAAAATCAGCTACTGATGACGCTGGAAGATATAGACAAACCAACGGCCTTAAAAGTGCTACCGCCGGGGACAAGCAACACTTGCGAATTGCCGGAAGCCGCCAGACTATCCTGTTACGCGACTATTGCAATCTTAATCTGCCACGGTTCAGAACTCACACCCCCACATTCGATTAGCAACTTCTGGACGCCACTCGAAACATCGCCAGTAACAGCAGCATTGATCTGGCAATATCCTTCCTCATCTGGTATACCTATATATTCAATGCCGAGTTTGACACCACCAAGGCGGATAGCGACATTGCTTCGATCAGCGTTTTCGGGAAGCCCCTCTATCCAGAAACTGATGAAACCACTTTCCCCTACAGTGACTTCCGCACCGTTCCAGGTGCTGCCATCACAGACGCCTTTCAGCACAAGGCGTTCAACGGTCACAGGCACATCGACTGCTATACGAAGGGCAACTCCGAATTCACTTTCCGCGAATCGCAGGCGCACCTGCTTCCAACCGCTCTCCAATCCTGGAGGCAATCGGAAATTCGCCATCCAGGTGCCTTCTGGCTCACTCTTTACGTACAGTGCCGGAATACCAAAGCCGGCAATTTCAAGACGAAGTTCCTCACGAACCACAGCTTCTAGCGATGTGCGAAACCAGCAGGACACGTATTCTTCTTTACGGCTTGAGAAGTTGACACCAAAGGTTCTACTATTGGCGACCGTGATCAATTCCGGCGGTTCATACTTGGTTATATTGGGCAAAGGCTCCCAATGGCGATAGCAAGCAACACCAGCATGAAACCCTCTCGCGTAAAGTAGTTCCGCACGTGCAAACCCGGCAGCACGGCACATTGCGAGCAAACAACCTACACTGGGTCCGATCCAGTTGTCCAACTGATTTCCCAACTCGTCCGTCTCATAAAACTCCATCGTCGGGACTTGTTCCCGATTCTCTTGCCACGTATCGGCATCGGTCACAAACGATTCCACGATGGCCGTATCTGTTGTCAGACCGCAGACCATTTCAAGTGCCAACAAAGGATGTTTAAGGTGGTATAGGACACCCAGAAAGAAGACGAAATCGAAGCTGCCTAAACCGCACCCAGGCAAGTCGTAAAAATCGAGAATACGATAATCAACTTTGGACGACAGCGTGCGGTGGACATACAAGAAGTTTGCCACTTCCACACAGTCGATGGCCGTCACTTGAGCTCCATGTCGCTCAGCCTCAAAACTGAACCAGCCGTCCCATGCTCCAATGTCCAGCAATCGCCTTCCCGAAAAATCTTCAGGAATAGGCAGCCGAGTGTAGCGTTCTTTCAGAACTTCCAGCCTGTTGTAGCCCTCGAAAACGCTTCCATCCGGTAATTCAAAGCTGTGATACCAGCCTCGCTCCGAGAGTTCCTTGCTGAAGTCTTTACCCCTACGGGGTTGCCTGTTAGTGATGGATCCAATAGGGTCTGAAATACGTTTCTTCGCTTCCATGATATCTCCATGGTCTAACTAACACATAAGCCGCGATACATTGGGGGCTTTTGACCTGAATGAAAAACCCCGAAGCTGACCAACTGCTTGTATCTGGCGGAGGTTAGTGGTAACTTCAGTGCAAATCGGCTACTGATTTCGATGGAAGACATAGAAAAACACCGTCACGCTGAGGCTGGCAAATAGATAAACCAACGACCTCAAAAGGGCCACCGCCGGAACTACATCACCCAGAACGCCCGAAACGGTTTTGATAAAATCCAACGCCAACAGAATCGTCAGAACGAGTGTTCCAATTATAGCCAAAAATGCCGACTGCTTGAGTGTCATGTTCGCAGTATCGCCTTTAATAGCTGCAGGGGCAACTGGAGCATCCCAACTCGTCCGCAGCCACCCGATGGGTACAGCCGCCTTAACTTAATCGTCGCCGTGATCTTCCGGACTCCCACGCTCCCCACACGAACGGCGCTTGCCCTCTGTGCCAACATTTATGAGACAGTTCACCTGGTCCTAATTAGAGCTTGTCCCGTAATAAAGGATGTGCAATAAAG
>JBBRJC010000209.1:0-6625 GCA_038220135.1 Bryobacterales bacterium
GAGGCGCACGAAATCGGGCAGATCGACATCGCGCTTACCCAGAGCATCCGTAATATTGAGCGACATGCGGCCCTGCCAGAATTCGGTACTGCTGACGGTGTGGATAATTTTCGGACACGAAAGCGTTTCGCGGCAAGCATCGGTGTTGCCGGCAAAGCGATGCTGCAACGGGTCGGCCACCGGTGCCCAGGTGGGTGGGCTATCGGGCGAGGGATACAGTGCATTTTCACGCTGCCCAGAGGCGCGGTCGGGCTGTCCGAAACGGACATTCACCGGAATTCCTTGCCCTGCTATGTGCGCCTGGAATCCGTCGAAAATCAAGTTGCGGAATTCGTCCTGGTTGAAGCCGAGATCAAGGAAAGTGCGCATGAAGCGGCCGGCCTGCGATTGCCCTTCGCCGATGGCTGCCCTGATTACGCCGGCCAGTGGATTGGGTTTGCCGTCGTCATCATTTTGAAAGTAGCGGAAGAAGGAGACCAGGTCGCGAGTGGCTGCCATGCCGACTCCGAGCACTAACGGATCCTTCCCTGTATAAATGAATTCATAAATGAAGTCCGGTTGAAAGCCGCCCTTCAGGCAAAGCAGCAGCGGCGATGCGGTGCCGGGGAATGGTGTTTTTGTGCAGTCACCAAAAGCCCATTCGCTGCGTGGGACGGCCATGCGCGCGTCCCCTTCCTTGCGGCGCGCGGTTAGCGTAGCTTTGGAGAGTTCCAATTCTACTGGCGGGTAGAGTGGGTAGTCCCAGGTTGGGGTGGCGGCGGTTGGAAGCAGTTCCATGCGCACCGGGCCGGTGACCGGGCTGCCATCCGGATTCTTTGCAATGGGAACGGCGATGGTTTCGCGATTGTTGCCTGGTTCCACATCGCCTTGCCAGCCACTCCACAAAATGCTGTAGCCGCGGCGCATGGCCAAGCCGTCACCGGCGGCAGTGGGATCGTTACTGCTGCTCAGTCCCTGGTTCAATGCGTTGAAGGCGCGCTTGTCGCCTCGATTGGGTGCGCTGTAGAAAAGCAGCCCATTGCTGCGCCGCTTGTCCACTGGCTTCAACAAATAGAACGTGGTCATATATTGCACATAGCCGCCATCGCGTGGGGCGAGCATGATGTCTGTGATGCCGCCGTTGAGCGGATGGAAAGGGCTGATTTCACCATATGCGCGGCCGACTAGTTTTTCGTATTGGCCAGCATCGCCGAACGATTCGCCGCGAAAGGTGGGCGACTCCGTGCGGTCAATCACGATTCGGGTGATCCGAGCTTCTAGCGGCAGTAAGCAACAGGCGAGGAGAAGGCTTTGGTGGATGCGTCTCATGGCAACTTTCCATTAAACCATGGGCGAGCTAATTATCGCGATTATTCGGATTGACTGCCTTTGGCGACAACCTGGGAAGCGGCGAGACTATTTGTCTTTTTGGTCTTTCGTGGAGCTACCGCCGCGGACTTGGGTCTTGATTGATCTTCGCCGACGGCGAATTGCGGAGGGCCCTCACTTTTCTATTGACAAATCGACAAGTACTTTACATGAGAAAGTATGACATCCGAACCACTGCTCCTTGAACCCACTGCAACCGCTGAGCCCCATTCGACCTCTGAACATTCGCCGGTAGAAGTTTCTCCCTCAGGGGGGAAATTCACTTTCTGGATGATCTGCGGCGTGTTGCTGCCGTTGATTACCATCGGCGTTGAGTTGGCAACACGCATGTCGGCACAATCCTGGGTTGATCCGATGCCCACAACAGCGCATGTTGTTTTGGCCCTGTTGGTACCGCTGATCAATTTTGTAGTGGCAATCCGGCTTGAAGATGCGCGGACTCGGGAATCGAAGCGGTTGGCCGTGGCGGCTGGGTTTAGTACCGGAATTTCAGCGCTGTACGCACTCATCTATTTACCATTTGCGTCGGTTTCGCTGATCCTTAGCGTGATTACCGAGGCTACAGGTGCGGTTGTTTTGGAGACGGCGCAGGACTACGAGCGTGCAGGTTTGAAAGATCCCGACGATCCAGGAAAGGAGGACAAAGCCATGGAGGGGACGCCCGAACCGGCCACTTGGTTAACCATGGGGGCTGGGTTGGCGATTCTGTTTGCGGCACGCCGGAAATTACAGAGAGCTAGGTGACGTTGAGCGCGGCGCGCATGCTGGTCACTGCTTTTTGAAGACTCGCCACGGGTTCGACGACAGGCACGTACTCCATGGTGAGGTGGCCTGCGTAACCGGTCTTGGCAATTGTTTTGTAGATTTCGTCGTATTTCATGGTGCCGGTGCCCGGGTCGTGGCGGCCTGGGTTGTCGGCAACATGGAATACTTTAACGTAGTTTGCGGCTTCCTTAATCGTGGTCAGCACTTCGCCCATCTCCACCTGCTCATGATAAATATCGAAGAGAAGACGCACATGTGGATTGTCCACTTCTTTGACGATTTTCAAGCCCTCCACACAGTTCGATAACCAGTAGCCTTTGTGATCCACCTTAGTATTGAGTGGTTCAATTATCAGAGTGACGCCCGCTTTTTCGGCGAGGTCGCCGCAACGCCTGGCACCCTCCACCATGCTTTTGTATTGTTCTTCGTGAGTGCGTCCGGCAATAGCATCTCCGGACATGAGCAGTAACATTGGTACTTCCAAACGTTGGGCGAAGCTGATGTTTAGGGCGACTTCCTGAACCAGGTTTGGGCGCTGCGCTGGATCAACCATCGAAATCGGCATTTGCTTCCAGTTTGGCGTCGAGCTAATGGTATCCATACCCAGATGCATCGACCGTGTAAGTTTCTTGACGCGGGCAATATCAGCGGAAGCCCATTTGGTGTGCTCGCCCACTAATTCCACCGATTGAATCCCCGATTGCAAAGCTGTTTCCAGGCGCTGTTCGAACGTGCCCTTGAGCGTCCACAACATTACGGAAGATGTGATTTTCGCTTTTGCCGGAGCGGCAGTGCCGGGCACTGCGGCGGATTGTGGCTGTTGGGCACCGCGTTGAGCGAGGGCGGTGCTTGCAAATGTGGTTGCTAGAAAAGTGCGGCGATCCATCGTTCGAAGAATAACACCCCTACTTGGCCGCTAGGGTTCGATGTGGGTTCGATTGATCATGGACGTGGCCGTTTGAACGAAATATTGAAACAGAATTTGCCCGGCTTCTTCGGGCAATTCCGCTTCTTCCAAGGCACGCACCATTAACTGCATCCAGCGATTGCGTGCGGTTGTGTCGATCGGAAATGGTGCGTGGCGCATGCGCAGGCGTGGGTGTCCGCGTTGTTCCACATAACGCGTGGGGCCACCAAATCGGCCGATCAGAAAATCGCGCAAACGCTCTTCGGCGCCGGGCAAATCGTCATGTGGATACATTGGGCGAAGCAGGTCGTCGCCCGGAATCTGGCGGTAAAACGCGTGGATGAGACGGGCGAATCCTTCTTCGCCAATCGCCGCATACACATCAAGATCAGTCATTCTTTCAGGCTACACTGTTCCGCCTGATTCACCAAAGGTTGGGATTGCTGGCGAACAGCGCATTCAATCCGGCGCAGGCTGGTAATTGCATTAAGGGCTCCGCCGCTTTCAATTTCCTTAAGACGCACGAACGAGATTGGAATCGAGCGCAAGCGTCCAACGTCGCTTGGACCGGAGTTGGATCGAACCAGGTTTTAACGAGCCTTATCGGAAAGTGGGGAAGTAGTATCGAACCGAGAGCATGGCGTAGGATTGATCACCGTGGCCGTTGGACCACAAAGCGCGGTCGAATTGCGACACTTGCCCCGAAATTTGAATATTGGGCAGGCCAGGTGAGTTGGTAATGCGCTTTACGAAGCCTGCGGACCACTGGCGAACCGTGCGATTGCCTGTGGAATGAGTGCCATAGACCATTCCTCCGTATCCAAATAACTGCCAGGCGTGAGGAAGTTTCCATTCCAGACCTTCCAGTGTGGCATGGGCGTGGACATGCGGCGGCAAGAGAGCCAATTCTTCGGCACCGATTCCTTGAGACCAAAAATTATGAGTGACAACATCGAGCCACCGGATGTGGATGCTGGTCGAAAATCCGATACCGCGGCGGTCACGGCCACCTGCGGCACCAAGCAGTTCCAGGTGTGCCCGTTTGGAGTCTCGGGTAATTTTCATTGTCAAATTGTGCGTGTGTTCAAAGGCCACCGCCGCTTGCCAGCTTGAGTTGAACTTGCGCCGGACGCGGATTTGGCGATCCCGAATACCAGTGATGCCGACATGATAATTGGGCTCGGCCACAAGCGTATTCATCAGCCGGCCTTCGGTTTGGATGCCTTCACGATTAGGGCGCAACAAACTCCAGGCCTGACCTGCGAGAATTTGCCAGCCATCCTTTTCATATTCGCCGTAAATTTGACGAAAGCGAAAGGCGTGTTTGGGGGCAGTATTCATGAAGTCAGTTTCAACGTAGACGGCCAAACGGCCGGCAAACAAAGGGACTTCGGCGTTGAACATTGGTCTGGAATGGCGGAGGGAAAACAGACCCTCAGCAGGGGCAGAGGCGAGGGGAATCCGGCCGAAACGCGTTGTGATCGTGTCAGTGGTGGTTTGCGAACGTTCCAGTGCTGCGAATTCAAGGAAACCTGAGGGACGGATCAGGACGCCGCCCGGATGCCAGGTAAACCAGTCCGAAGCAGAAAGAGCAGGGGAAAATATGGCGCAGCAGATGCCTAAGCCTTGTAGATTCATAAGCGAGCGCAAATGTTTCAAACTTATGACAGTATGTCACAACTTTGTAACATAATTCTTTTCATGTTCCACCCCCAGCTTCCGATAAGAGAAATTGTGAAGCGACGTCTTCTGTGTTTGCTAATCTTCGTATCCGGGCTCATGGCCCAAACCACTGGATCTTCTCCCTTTAAGATCACTCCGGTAAGCTTGTCCTTTGTCCAGATCACGACGGCGACGACGATTCCAACGGCGCAGACGATCACGATCGCCACAACTAGCGGGTCCACATCGAATGCGACTGGAGTGACTATTTCCCCGCCGGTTAGCCAATGGTTGACGGTGACACCGCTGTCGGGAATGTTGCCGGCATTGATCAAAGTCGCGGTAAATCCAACCAGTCTGCCAGTGGGTACCTATAACGAAACATTGATCATAACGCCGAACGGCATCAATCCAGCCCCAATTAATGTCCTGGTTTCGCTGCAGGTGAAGTCTCCGCCTTCTGATGTTACTATCAGCTCCGATACCCTGACGTTCACCTATCGACTAGGTGACAACGCACCAGCTTCTCAGTTGATCAATCTCGGCACAACGGGAGGGTTGCTTTCCTGGTCTGCGGCCACGGTGGGTGCGGCCTGGCTTTCGGTACCTGTTAAAACCGGGGTAATCTTCCCGGGCTTCACTGCGGCACTCAGTGTCAACATTTCACCTGACAATTTGATACCGGGCACCTACAAAGCGACAGTGACGATAAGCGCGCCCGACGCAGTTTCGAAGACGAAAACGGTGACAGTTACCCTGGTCATTCAGCCTGGGGTGCCAGCAATCCACACCACGTTTCCGGCCCAACTGCCGGAAGGCTCCAGCGATTCTACAGTGACGCTGAATGGGCTTCGATTTTACAAAGACACCGTGTTCCGCGCAACCGGAACTATTGTGAAATCAAACGTTTTGGGGCCGAATGCGGCCACAATTACAATTCCGGCGAGGCTGCTTGCAACCGCGGGCGCGGTCACAATTATTGGTTCGAATCCCAATCCAGGTGGTGGAGATTCGTCCACGTACCGGATGATTATCAGCCAGGGAGGGCCCGTTGTAGCCGCTGTT
Organism: Bryobacterales bacterium; assembly: GCA_038220135.1. Taxonomy (GTDB): domain Bacteria; phylum Acidobacteriota; class Terriglobia; order Bryobacterales; family Bryobacteraceae; genus JANXSF01. Next base: position 5,768 of record JBBRJC010000209.1, read on the forward strand.
TTGAACGCCGCAAGCTATTCCGCAAATGCCATTGCACCAGGCACTATCCTTACGATTTTCGGATCGGGGCTGGGTTCTCCGATTCTGACAGTGTTCGACAATACACAACCGTTAATTGATACTGCCCTATCTGGAACACGTATCCTTTTTTCAGGAGCGCCGCTGCCTGTTCTGTACGCCTCAGCCAGCCAGGTGAGCGCAATCGTTCCATTTCAAACCCCACCCGGCATGGCAGCAACGATTCAGGTGGAATTCAATGGCATTCAGTCGCCTACGGTACCGATCATCATTCAACCAACGGCACCCGCCGTGTTTACTACAACTGGAACGGGAATGGGGCAAGTGGCTGCCTTCACTTTGGACGAGTCCACAGGCGCCTTGGTGCTGAACAACGACAAGAATGCTGCCCAAAAAGGGCAGATCCTCATTTTCTATGCCACCGGAGAAGGTTTGAGTGGGCCGCCGCCGGTTGATGGGCAGATAGCCATTCAGCCTGCGCTGTCGCCGAACCCGGCCCTCACCGTGGAAATTGGAGGCGCGCCGGCCGAGGTGCTTTATTCTGGACCGTCGCCAGGACTTGTGAATGGCCTAATACAGATCAACGCCCGAATTCCCGGTAGCGCGCTCTCAGGCAAGGCAGCCCCGCTGGTACTACGCATAGCCGAGGGCAAGAGCCAGGATGCAACGATCAATTTGAAATGATTATTTGGGGTCTGGGAGTTGAGCCTGTTGCGCTTGTTCAGCAGATGCATCCAGGGCTTCAGTAAAAGTTAAGACAGGAGGTACTTCAGGGGTAGATGAACTTGGCGCTTCCGGTAGAAATCGCTTTGCGCCTAGATATCGACGATTCCCAAGCAT
>JBBRJC010000210.1:0-6601 GCA_038220135.1 Bryobacterales bacterium
GAACCGGATGGGACGGTTTTCAAAAGCATTGGCGTGGTAGCTGTATCAACCAGCCTTGTGGTGATGGTTGCGTTTCGGTCCCACAATTTCTCCAAGTGAAGAAGCACTGGTTTGCCATGTACGCCTATATTTGCGAGATGGCCGCCGGCCCCCAAAATGCCTTGGCAAATATCAAATGAAGCCGGTAATCCAACCGCCTCGATTGCTACATCGACTCCTTCTCCTGACGTGATGTCCATTACCCGCTGCACAGCGTTGCCATCAGAGCTATTGACAAGATTTGTGGCGCCAAAGGTTTTGGCGACCTTCAGGCGATTATCATCCAGATCAATGCAGATGATTCTGGCAGGCGAATAGAATTGTGCGGTCATAAGTGCAGCCAGACCGATTGGCCCGGTTCCAACGATCGCGACCGTGTCCCCAGGCTTCACCTGGCCATTCAATACGCCACATTCAAAGCCTGTAGGGAGGATGTCGCTAAGCATCACTGCGGCTTCTTCATCCGCTTCAGGCGGCAGCTTATATAGGCTGTTATCGGCATGCGGAATGCGAACATATTCTGCCTGAGTGCCATCAATAGTATTGCCCAGAATCCAGCCACCATCACGGCAGTGGGAGTAAATCTGCTTCCTGCAGAAATCGCACTTTCCACAACTTGTTATGCAAGAAATCAAGACTTTGTCACCCTTGCTGAAGGCGGTAACCGCAGCACCTATTTCTTCCACTATTCCGATGCCTTCGTGACCAAGTATCCTGCCGGTGGTAACGGTGGGCACGTCCCCCTTTAGGATATGGAGGTCTGTGCCGCAGATAGTGGAAGTGGTTATCCGGACAATGGCGTCGTTAGGACTTTGCACTACAGGACGGAGGTGTGCTTCCCAGGACGGTTGACCAGGTCCGTTATAGACCAACGCCTGCATGGTTGAAGAGTTCAATTGTAAAGTGGGCATGCTGATTGTTGTGCACGCCGGCCTCCAATTTAGAAACCACTGATTAGGCAACAAGATTTTGGTTTGACCTTCACCATAGCAGTAGAAAGGGGTGAAATAACCCACTTGTTTTTGAGTTGTGCCCACTGTTGACCGCGCCTTGTCACTTGACCGTGGGTGGTCACTGCGGTGGAATCCTGCTTCGCCGAAATCGGCAAAACGCTCTTTCAATTGAACCAATCAGCTAATTGTTGGCTTGGCCCTCGGCGTGCACTCAATGTCTTGCGCATACAGTGGAGGCGAACGTGATTGCCCCGCTCAATCGCGAGAAACAAATATTATGACTCAAACAAAATTTATCGGCGCGTTGCTTATCGCATGCGGAGTTGCAGCGGCCAAGCCGCAGAATCAAAGTGAAAATACGGCGCGGATGGCTGCTGGGGCCGACCCCATTTATCGCGTTACCGTAACTTCGCGAACCACCAAGGCCATCAACTACCGTCACCGCGGAGGTGCAACAAAAATCAATTTCAAGGGAACCGATCTTCTACCTGCTGCGCGTGGTGAGGCCAAGGTGGAAAGCAAGCAAGGTTATATCGAAATCGAAGTGGAGTTCGACAATCTGGAACCAGCAACGAAGAATGGCGCTGAATACTTAACTTACGTTATGTGGGCAATTACGCCGGAAGGCCGCCCCTCAAACCTTGGTGAAGTGCTGCTCAATGGAACCAAAAGCAAGCTAAACGTCACTACGGAACTGCAGGTATTTGGCTTGATTATTACTGCTGAGCCCTATTATGCCGTCACGCAACCGAGCGATTTGATCGTTATGCAGAACGTTGTCCGGCCGGATACGTTGGGCAAGATTGAAGAAGTTGATGCAAAGTATGAACTGTTGCAACGCGGCCAATATCAACGGATGACCAATCCACTGATGCTGAAGATGGATGGGAAGATGCCGCTCGAGTTATATGAGGCTCGCAACGCCGTTCAGATAGCCCGTTCGATGGGTGCTGATCGCTTTGCCACTGAAACCTTCCAGAAGGCAGAAAAGAGCTTGGAACAGGCTGAAGCTTATCAGGCGCGTAAGGCTGGCAAAAAGCCAGTCACGATGATGGCCAGAGAAGCGGTACAGACTGCGGAAGATTCGCGGGCGATTGCCGTGAAGCGCCAGGAAGAAAATGCCTTGGCTGCCGAGCGGCGGCAATCGCTGGACCGGGAAAATCGTGCAGAGACCGGACGTATTGCAGCACTGTCTGCAGCGGAACAGGCATCGAAAGACGCAGATGCAACACGCATGAAGCTGGATCGTGAACGAGCTGAAGGTGAGACCCGTGCCGCCGCAGCAAGGGCAGAAGCTGACCGTCTGAAGTCTGAAAATGAAGCACAGCGGATGGCCAAGCAAGCGGAGTTGGACAATGCTGCGAAGGCAAGCGCGGCTGCTATTGCCGAGGCCAATCGGCTGAAGCTGCAAAGTGACGTATCTGCTGCTGCCGCCGGAATAGAAGCGGAACGAGCCAAGCTTGCCAGCGCAGCAACGGCTGCAGCTGCCAAGGCTGAAGTGGATCGTCTGAAGGCTGAGAACGATGCCCGGATGGCCGCAAGTGCCGTGGCAGCCAAGGCTGAAGTAGATCGTTTGAAGAGTGAGAACGATGCCCGGATGGCTGCAAGTGCCGCTACTGCCAAGGCTGAAGCGGATCGTTTGAAAATGGAAAATGATGCCCGGATGGCTGCTAGCGCTGCCGAGGCTGATCGTATGAAGCGTGAAAATGAAGCCCGGATCGCAGCAAAACAGGCGGAACTGGACAATGCGGCAAAGCAGAAGGCGCAGTTGGAAAAAGAGAAAGTAGAATTACGGACGCAACTTCTATTGCAGTTCAATGCAATTTTGCAGACTCAGGATACAGCACGTGGCCTGATCGTTAACATGTCTGATGTCCTATTTGATACGGGTAAGTTTTCACTGCGGTCTCTGGCGCGCGAAAAGCTAGCCAAGGTTGCCGGTATAGTGTCTGGCCATCCTGGTTTGAAGTTGGACGTGGAAGGCCATACAGATAGCGTCGGCAACGATGATTATAACCAGAAGCTTTCCGAAAATCGCGGAACGGCTGTGCGTGATTATCTTACGCAACAGGGGATGCCCGGAAGTTCAGTAACAACTAAGGGCTTGGGCGAAACGCAACCGATTGCCACCAACGACACCGCTGCGGGGCGTCAGAAAAACCGCCGTGTAGAAATAGTGATTTCGGGCGACATCATTGGCGGCTCGCCGCTCGCCTCTAAATAAGTGTAGGGGCTTCAGCTGCGAAGGCAAGCCCCTACATTTTTTCAAATCAATAAAAGGAACTAAGAGGGCTATAAATAATGCCATACATAACTGCCGGAAAGGAAAATTCCGGCAACATCGAACTGTACTATGAGGACCACGGCTTGGGTAAGCCAGTGGTCCTTATTCACGGATATCCGCTTAGTGGCGCCTCCTGGGAAAAGCAGACAGCAGCTCTTTTGGCGGCAGGCCATCGTGTGATCACATACGACCGCCGTGGTTTTGGCAAGTCAAGCCAGCCCACAATAGGCTACAATTACGACACCTTCGCTGATGATCTGCGCAAACTTGTGACACAGCTTGACCTCCACGAATTCGCACTCTGCGGTTTTTCGATGGGAGGCGGCGAAGTTGCCCGCTACCTTGGGAGGTTTGGATCGAAGGATGTGCGCAAGGTGGTTTTTGTGTCCTCAGTTCCGCCCTTTCTGTTGAAGACTGCGGAAAATCCTGAGGGCGTTGATGGCAGCGTGTTTGAAGGGATTGAAAAGGCGGTTGTAGCTGATCGTTACGTATTTTTTGGCGAATTCTTTAAGAACTTCTTCAACGCGGATTTGCTGATGGGCAAACTGGTAAGTGAACAGACAGTGCAGGCTTGTTGGAATATCGCGGCTGGGGCTTCCCCTACGGCAAGTTTGGCGTGTGTGGCGACCTGGTATGAAGACTTCCGCAAAGATCTGGCAGCAGTTGATGTGCCCACTTTGGTGATGCACGGTGATGCAGATCGGATTTTGCCAATCAGCGCAACGGGCACGCGAACGGCCAGCCTGATTAAAGGCGCGCGGCTGGTGGTGGTGAAGGACGGACCGCATTGCATTACCTGGACTCATGCGGAGGAAGTGAATCGGGAATTGGTGAAATTTCTTGAGTGACATTAACGAACCAGTGGAGACTTGGGAAGGCGAGGGCGGGGCATTACCCACCTCGCCTGTTGCGCTTACAGGCACTCCTAACCAGGTGGAGTGGGGCGATCTTATCCGTCGCCGGGTGAGCGATGATTTTGACCGTGTGGCGCTGGCATTCCAGACCGTTGCCGATAAACAAAACGAAGCCAAACGAGCTGACACTGAAGCGATTCTGGCCATTCTGGAAGAGAAGCGGCTTGAGGTGATGAGCAGGACTGAAGCAGGCTACTTCATTCATGATTGGCAGGAGATCGGCGATCAAGTGCGGCAGATGATTGGCAAGGATCCACGGTATCAGGCGATCAAGGCCCGCAAATAGTTTTTAGTGAGGTGAAGGAAATATGAACATCAGACCGTTAAATGACCGCATTGTAGTGAAGCGGATCGAGGAACGGGAAAGCACGCGGAACGGGATTATCATCCCTGATTCTGCACAGGAAAAACCGCAGGAAGGCGAAGTACTTGCTGTGGGTCATGGAAAGAGATTGGAAAACGGCGAACTGGTGGCGCTCGACGTCAAAGTGGGCGACCGCGTTATTTTTGGGAAATACTCCGGCACAGATACCAAGCTGGATGGCACCGATTACATCATAATGCGCGAAGACGACGTTCTTTGCATTTTGAGCCCGGCCGCCTAGTTCGATCGATTTACAAGGAAATTATTCGTGGCAAAACAGATTATTTATAGTGACCAGTCGCGTCAAGCGATCCTGCGCGGAGTCAACCAACTCGCCGACGCAGTGAAGGTGACCCTCGGCCCTAAGGGGCGCAATGTGGTTCTTGAGAAGAAGTTCGGCGGGCCAACCATCACCAAAGACGGTGTTACCGTTGCCAAAGAGGTGGAGTTGAAAGATCCCCTCGAAAATATGGGTGCGCAGATGGTGCGCGAGGTGGCGTCGAAAACTTCTGACGTTGCCGGCGATGGTACAACCACAGCCACAATTCTTGCGCAGGCGATTTATCGTGAAGGTGTGAAAGCAGTGACTTCGGGTGCGAATCCGATGGCTTTGAAACGTGGCATCGACAAGGCCGTTGAAGTTGCTGTGGAAGAATTGAAAAAGCTGTCCAAGCCAGTGTCTGGCGACATGATCGCGCAAGTGGGCCGCATCTCGGCAAACAGCGATTCCACCATTGGCGACGTGATTGCCGAAGCGATGAAGAAGGTTGGCAAAGATGGCGTGATCACGGTTGAAGAATCGAAGACCATGACCACAGAGCTGGCCACTGTTGAAGGCATGCAATTTGACCGCGGCTACCTTTCCCCGTATTTCATCAGCGACCCCGACCGTATGGAATGCGTTTTGGAAGATCCTTACATTCTGATTCATGAAAAGAAGATCAGCAATATGAAGGACCTGCTTCCGCTGTTGGAACAAATCGCCCGCGTTGGTAAGCCTTTGCTGATCATTTCTGAAGAAGTGGAAGGCGAAGCGCTGGCAACGTTGGTTGTGAATAAGCTACGCGGCACTTTGAATGTTTGCGCGGTAAAGGCCCCAGGATTTGGGGATCGCCGTAAGGCGATGCTTGAAGATATCTCAATCCTCACGGGCGGCAAAGCCATTATGGAAGAGACGGGCATCAAGCTGGAAGGCGTTCAGTTGGATGATATGGGGCGCGCCAAGCGGATCACCGTTGACAAAGACAATACCACGATCATTGATGGTGCCGGCGAACAGAAAAGTATTGAAGGCCGGATTAAGCAACTGCGCGCTCAGATCGAAGAAACCACTTCCGATTATGATCGCGAGAAGTTGCAGGAACGGTTGGCGAAGTTAGCTGGTGGCGTTGCGATCATCAAAGTCGGTGCGGCAACCGAGACTGAGATGAAAGAGAAGAAGGCTCGTGTGGAAGATGCCTTGCATGCTACACGCGCAGCGGTGGAAGAAGGGATTGTACCAGGCGGCGGCGTTGCACTTTTGCGCGCGGCAAAGGCGCTGGATGCATTGAATCTGGAAGGGGATGAACAGTTTGGCGTAAATATTGTGCGCCGCGCCTGTGAAGATCCGTTGCGCCAGATTGTTTATAACTGTGGCACCGAAGGAGCCGTTGTTATTGAGCATGTCAAGAATCATGCCGATGCCAACTTCGGCTACAACGCTTACAGCGAAGAGTACGAAGATCTGGTGAAGGCCGGCGTGATTGATCCGACAAAGGTAACGCGTACCGCTCTTCAAAATGCTGCTTCGATCGCCTCTTTGATGCTAACGACAGAAGCGATGATTTGTGAGTCTGTTGAAGAAGTATAGTGTTTTAGGCAGGTAAAAAGGAAAGACGAATGAAGAGAAAATTACTCGGTCTGTTTTCAAATGCCTGCCCACGTTGCAGGTCAATTGAGTTCAGAAGTGTTGGCGCACAAAATGCAATAGAACGGGCCTTTCTTTGGCTTTTCCGGCCTTATCGTTGTGCACTATGTGGTAACCACTTCTTCTTGCTTCGTTGGCAGA
>JBBRJC010000211.1:0-6600 GCA_038220135.1 Bryobacterales bacterium
GTGTGCTTTCCGGTGTGGCATCGGAAGTAGGTGTTTTCACTTTCGCTGTGCGCGTGCAGGATTCCCGCAGCCAATCAGCAATCGCAAACTACACCATTCAGGTGTTGGCACCATCGCCATTGTTCAGCGTCAATGGTTTATTGAACGGCGCAAGTTTCCGTTCAACCGCAATCGCACCCGGCGAAATCGTCAATATTTACGGCATCAACTTCGGCCCGGCGCAATTGGCCAAACCCCAATTTTCCAATAACGTCGCATTAACACAACTCAGCGAAACCCGCGTTCTGTTCGACGGAATTCCCGCACCATTGCTGTTCGCTGCGCAAAACCAAGTGGCCCTGGTTGTGCCCTACGAAGTGGTGGGAAAATTCACAACCAACGTGGTGGTGGAATATCGAGGCGTGCCCTCGCCCCCGATTGCATTTGCAGTAGGTGCAACCGCTCCAGGCCTGGTCACCTCTGAGTCCTCCGGCAAAGGCCAGGCAGCCGCACTTAACGAGGACGGCTCGTTAAACAGCACCGTAAATCCCGCCAAGCCCGGCTCGATCGTGGTTCTGTATGCGACCGGGGAAGGGCAAACAGGGCCATTCGGAGTAAGCGGCAAACTAGCGATCGACTACCAACCCAAGCCGTTGCTACCGGTGACGGTGCAAATCAACGGCCAGCCATGCGAAGTGCTCTACGCCGGTGCCGCCCCGAATTTGGTTGCAGGATTGATGCAGGTTAACATGCGCGTACCGCAAGGTTTGATGGCAATTGGCAGCGTGCCCGTTGCGATTGCCGTAGGCGGTTTGGGCAGTCAGGATCAGGTTACTATTGCGGTTGCCCCATAGAGGCGCAAAGGCCCGGCGGCGGGCCCGAAATATTGAAGGAGCCCGAAAGCCTCTCGTCGCCGGTTCTCCGTTTTGCGCGTGTTCCTCAAAAGCTCAACTACCATGGTTGCAATAATCAACAATTCCGCAATATTCAAAGCGTTCGGCGCGTTTTTACTTTGTTTGACGGCCATCATACTGTTGCACTGGCCGCTATTGAACCTCCCATTCTTCTGGGACGAGGCCGGCTATTATGTACCTGCAGCTTGGGATCTATACTCCGCCGGTTCTCCGTTCTGCGCATGTTCCTCAAAAGCTCAACTACCATGGTTGCAATAATCAACAATTCCGCAATATTCAAAGCGTTCGGCGCGTTTTTACTTTGTTTGACGGCCATCACACTTTCGCACTGGCCGCTATTGAACCTCCCATTCTTCTGGGACGAGGCCGGCTATTATGTACCTGCAGCTTGGGATCTATACTCCGCCGGTTCACTAATTCCAACATCGGTTGTTGCCGAAGCTCACCCGCCACTGATTCCCATCTACGTGGCGATCTCTTGGACAATGTTTGGTGTCACCCCAATCGTCGCCCGTTTGGCGATGGTTCTTTGGTCGGCGATGGCGCTGCTAGGAGCCTATCTCTTCGCACGGCGGCTCACTGGGCCGGTTGGTGCGGTTGCTTCAACTGTGCTTTTGGCAGCATACCCGATATTCTTTGTTCAGTCGACGCTGGTCCAACTGGACATGCCCGTCACTACCCTTTCCATTTGGGCCTGCTGGGCGATCCTCAACGATCGCTCCTCCTTAGCGTACTTTCTCCTGGCATGCGCGGCGCTCACCAAAGGGACTGGGTTTCTAACAGGCGTGGGCTTGGCAATATTTGTTCTTGTAGCGGATCCAATAAGCCGTGCTTTATTGGCTAAAGCCAGAAACTTAGTCTTCATTCCCGTGCTCTGCTTTGGCGGTTGGCTGATTGTGCACTGGTATCTTTCTGGCTCGATATTTGGCGGCTCTAATTTCGTCGAATACAATTTACTTTCCTTAATCACTTCGCCCAAACGGCTGGCCGCGGCAGCGGTATTAAGACTCTGGCATCTTACGGGCCATGTAGGGCTTTGGGGATTAGTTTTGCCGTCCGTCGTTATTGTGTGGGTGAATCGCAAAAGGATCTGCATGAAGGCAGAGCCGTTAGGCCGCGCAGCCCTTTTGGTTGCCTGTGTCGGAGGGATCTACTTGGGCGCATTCACTGTGATTGGTGGCGCCGTTCTGGCGCGATACATGTTGCCAGCAACAGCGTTGCTAATCATCTTTCTCGGATGCGCTGCCAGTACACTCCTTAGTCGTAAATTTATCGGTTTAGTATTCCTGCTGGCACTCGCGGCTTTCACGACGGGACTGTTCACACAGCCGCCCTATCACACAGCTTTCGAGGACACGCTAATGTACGCAGATTTCATCAAGTTGCACCAACAAGCAATTGCCATGGCAGAACAAAAATATCCTGGCCAATCGTTTGTGACCTCCTGGCCGGCTACAGATGAACTGACCAAGCCCTATCTCGGATATGTGAAGCAACCTCTGCCCATTAAACAGATCGCAGATTTCAATAGCAATGCGGCCGGCAACGCGATAGCAAGCTGCCAAGGGGAATGTGTGGTGCTCGCTTTCGACACCCAATACGAACCGTCCGATAGCTGGATGAGACCGAGTCGACTTCTTCCGGTTTGGAAAAAAGCGGCAGAAGCAATCATCACCCGGCCTGGGATCACGCCGGAAATGATCGCGCATCAGAACCACTTGCATTTAGAATCTGCTCTCCGTAAGTCACCCCACTTCGTGGCGTTCCTCAAAAAGGAATAACACGCGGGGAGGCGATCAGATCGAGTATCGTAGGGAATTCTAATTGGCAAGGTCTGGCCATTGCACAAGGCTGAACATAATCTTGAGACCTCGTGCAGCCCTCACGGGCCGAGGTTCCAGCCGCTTCACACTATCTGTTTAAGCGGAAAGTTGATAGACCAATTCAGTGCTATCTTGAATCTATATGAGGATCTTCGCACTCCTTATTGCGATCATCGCGACTTGCCTGGGCGAGGAAACGCAACTTCACCCAGAGCTAAACTGAGCAGGATGGCAAGAGTCCAAGGGGCAGTCTCTGTCCGATTTGCAGTAGACTCCTCCTACAAAGCTCACGAGATCCATCTGGACGGAAACAAGTTACTAAGCACCTCTGTTTTATTTGCACTCAATCACACAAACTTCCCCGCCGAATGTAAGGGCCAGAAAGTCGACGCCGTATACACGTTCGAGCTTGAAGACATCCCGGCGAAAGAACGCGGCAGTTCGTTGGTCCTGCAATCCCCCCAGCAGCTTTCTTGTATTGGGAAACTACACAACGGAGATCATTTGTCTTCTTCTCACCGGAACAAGGCCACCAATGAAACGTACTCTACGCCATCTGCTCCACCCGTCGTTGTATCGTCTGATTACCTCATCTCCGCTCCACCGCCAAGCACAGATTTCCATGCACTAGGAAAATGCGCTCTTAAAACCAGACCGTTCCACTTCGCCGAAAACCGGAAGTACCGGAAGTTTCTCCAGTTTCTACTTCGGCCGTTTGACTTGTGCACCTTCGGCTCAGTAGACTATACCCTTAGCGGATGCTACTTGCTAGAGAACTTGTCACTTATTTATCCCGTCAGTTAGTTTCGCGTCTTGCGCCGCGGCTGATCGAAGTGGCCAACCCACAAGCGGCTGGCGATGTCATTAATTCGGTCGTGCTCGACGAACTCGAGCAGGAAGACCGCATGAATGAAGAAGTGCGTGAAATTCTTAGCCAATACGGCGAATACATGCGCAAAGAGGGCGTCTCCTATCAGGAGATGTTCAAGAAAATCAAAAACCAGATGGTGAAGGAGCGCAAAATTGTGCGCGCCTCTGGCCGTGATACGGGCGATGGCATGAAGCTTTCGCGCGACAAAATCACCGATATCTCTCACAAAATGCTTGATCGATTCCGCAAGTCGCGTGAGTTCCGCCTCAAAAAAGATCACAACGAAATCCGCCTGGAAATCGTGAAGGCCTTCACGGAACTTCTCATGACCGAAGACAAAGCTGATCGTGCTGCACGGCAAAAAGTCAGGTCGCAAAAACGTGATATTCCCGAAGGTTCCGAAGAGTTCGACATTCTCCAAAAGCGCTACTATGCTGAGGAAATGAAAAAGTTGGGCATCGATCTGGGCAGCCAGTCCTTCACGGCCGGCCAATAAAGCAGCGCCACCAAAGGTCATGAAAAACAGCATTATCGTGGTTGGCAGCCTCAACATGGATTTTGTTGTTTCTGTCGCGCACATACCCGCGCCCGGTGAAACTGTTCTGGGCTCCGATTTTCAAATGCTCGCAGGCGGCAAAGGCGCAAATCAGGCAAACGCCGCCGCCCGGCTGGCACTTCCCTCAAATTCCGTGAAAATGATTGGCCGTGTCGGGGTCGACGTGGCCGGCACGCAACTTAAGGCAAGCCTCACGACCGCAGGTGTCGAAGTATCCGGCGTTCTAAGCACTGCCGCAGCCCCAACAGGCGTCGCCTTCATCACGGTTGACGCCAGTGGCCAAAACTCCATCACCGTAGCTCCAGGTGCCAATTTGACGCTGCTACCATCGGATATGGAATCGGTTCGTCAAGAGCTTGAGCAGGCTTTTGCCGTCCTGATCCAACTGGAGACGCCACTGGAAACCGTGGAGCGTGTTTTACAGATCGCAAGACAGGCGGGAACGCTCACCATTCTTGATCCTGCCCCGGCGCAATACTTACACGCGAAATTGTTGAGTTTGGTAGATGTGTTAACGCCAAACGAAAGCGAAGCTGCGGGTTTATTGGGATTCGGATCGCGCAGCTTTCATCTCGCCGACGTGCCCGAAATTGCTCGGGCACTGCTCGCCATGGGACCTCGATCAGTGGTTCTAAAACTAGGTGCACAGGGATGCTATTACACCGACGGAAATGTGAGCGTTCTGTCGCCTGCTTTTAAAGTGGAAGTGAAAGATACTACTGCGGCCGGCGATACGTTCAACGCCGCCCTGGCCGTAGCACTATCGGAAGGGATGGAATGGGAACAGGCACTGCGCTTTGCCAACCGCGCAGCCTCGATATCGGTCACACGGATTGGCGCGCAGGCTTCTGCACCTGCGCGCTTTGAACTGGATTAATTAACCTGAATTCCGAAGTTGCTCTGTCAGTTCATTTCGGTGCCTCGGGAGTGGATTTCGCTCCCAGGATTTTTCGTAAATGCCTTGGCGAAGTGCGTCACCTAGAGCGCCGCCCTGGCCGTAGCACTATCGGAAGGGATGGAATGGGAACAGGCACTGCGCTTTGCCAACCGCGCAGCCTCGATATCGGTCACACGGATTGGCGCGCAGGCTTCTGCACCTGCGCGCTTTGAACTGGACTAATTAACCTGAATTCCGAAGTTGCTCCGACGTGGCAAAAACAAGTGTCCGCGCCACAAGTTGACATCAGACTTGTTCAACTTCGGTAATTCAGGATTAACTACGCTTCGGTAGCGGTACAACAGTAACTTTGTTTGCTTCGATCTTCACCTGTTGTTTGATCTCACCAAACAAAGGTGATGAAATGTACAACTCGTATTCACCCGCCGGGATCAACAAACCACTGCCCATGTTGTTCATCTGATCCACGTAACCGAAGAACTTGCCATTCAGGTAAAGTGCGCCAACGTCACCCGCTGTAACGGAAATAAACGATTCCTTTTCACCGCCACCAAGGCGCAGACGTCCGAAAGGTCCCTTAGGCTCCGGTAATTTCTTAGGGTTGTACTTGAGCTTGGTTGTCTTTCCGGCAACGACTGTTACTTTCGTCGTCATCTCTTCGTAACGGGGGTCCTTGAAGGTCACATCATGAGAACCGGGATCAACGCCATATCGCTCCGGCACCGTGAAGCGGCTTGCAGGTCCAATGTATTTTCCATCCACAAAAATGCCAGCATCAGCCGGCTTGCCCCGAGCTTTAATAAAACCTTGATCGGCGGCAACAAGCTGCACCAGCGGCAGCGCTACCATTAAAACGAATATGTTGCGAAGCATCATGCTTATAGTCTACTAGACTTAGCGCGGTACGTGATAGACCAGATAGGTCGAGTTTTCGTAAGCAGTAGGGGTCTCCGGCATTCGGTTTTTCACGCGCAACACTATGAAATCGGCTATGGGGGCGTAGTTTTGAATGGGTTGACTGTTATAGCCATTGGCCAAAGTTGCATGCCACCTGCTCCACCATTCATCGGCAAGCTGCTTGTGAAAATTCACCTGCCCACCGCTTTTCCAGTCGACGTATATAGCACGAGCCGAGTTGCCACGAAATATTCCTGGGAAAAGCTCCTGCTTCGCATCGGGAAAATGGAATACTGCATCGATAGGTGTTGATTGTCTGGCCCAGCGGGTGAGATCGGCTAAATCGGCTGTATGCACCTTCGGATGGGTTGTAATTTTGCCAATTTCAGGCAACGCGAAAAACCCACTCACTGCAACAACGGCAACTACAATTGCGCCGGCCCATTGTTGCGCAGTGCCTTGCTTTAGCGAAAGGTAGACGGCTACTGTTGCGGCAATCGCCAGACCCAAAATCAGAGACAAATTCAATCGCGTTACTTCTTTTGACCACGGCTCCAAAAGCTCCCATGTTTGCACTTGAACCGGAACGCCGTAGGCCAGATAGAACCACAATACGGCGGAAACATAGTTGCGCTTCACCACCGCTCGAATGCCGCAGGCAA
>JBBRJC010000212.1:0-6595 GCA_038220135.1 Bryobacterales bacterium
AAGCGGTTGCAAGCTCCATTGCGACGGGGCAGACTGCTTTGTATGACGCTATATTTGAGGCACGGAACAGGCTGCATGCCGTTACAGGGGACAGGAAAGTTTTGATTGTCATCAGTGATGGTGGCGATAACGCGAGCAAGCATACTTTAGCCGAAGTTTTGAAGTTGGCAGACCAGTCGAACACGTTGGTGTATACCATTGGGATCTTCGATGAAAGCGATGAGGATAAGAATCCCAATGTACTGAAAAAGCTGGCGCAAGCTACTGGCGGGGAAGCCTATTTTCCGGCTGAATACAAAGACGTGATCACGATTTGCGAAAGCATTGCGCGGGACATTCGCAGCCGCTACACATTGGGATATGTTTCGAGCAATGTCACCAACCCAGGTACTTATCGAAAATTGCGGGTGGTTGCAAAAGGGGAAGGAAAACAAAAGCTGGCTGTGCGAACTCGTGTAGGTTATACCGCCGTTACCGACCAACCATCGGCGAAGAGTAAAGCACCACAATGAGGCTGACAATCAGACAAAGCGCACTATTGATGATCCAGCGGCTACTGATTGGAGTCGCAGTTTCCCTGTTTGGATATTGCGCATTCGTACTAGTTGACACGTGGCTGTTTCAGGAACGCGAGGGCCGGGAATTGGATCAACAACTGGCGCAAGACAAGCCGCCGATGGCTGGTGAGGCACCGGCTAAAGGGCTGATTGGCCGAATGAAAATTGAGCGGTTGGGTATTTCTGTGATGGTGATTGAGGGGATTAGCTCGAAAACATTGCAGCGTGCTGCGGGCCATATTCCCGGCACTGCTTTGCCGGGTGAGCCGGGTAACGTTGGTATTTCCGCCCATCGTGATACATTCTTCAGGCCGTTGCGTAATATCAAAGGAAACGACGTAATCACAGTCACTACGCCAAATGGTGAATATCAATACCGGGTGGTTTCAACACAGATCGTCAAACCGACTGATGTTGCGGTGCTGAAGCAGACGGAACGGGAAGTGCTGACGCTGGTCACCTGCTATCCTTTCTACTTCATTGGTTCCGCGCCTGACCGGTTTATTGTTCGTGCTTATCGCATCAAATCGAATGAGCATGCTACCCAAAATATTCTGTTATGACAGTTCGCGGGATTTGGATTTACCGTAAGCTGCCATGAAAATAACAGTCAAACACTCCACCATTTATCGTTACGATTGCCCTGTAGTGCTGGAGCCACATATCTTCAGATTGCAGCCTCGTTCCAACAGCTCGCAGCGACTACTTGCGTTCGACATTCAAATTTCGCCAACTCCGGCTGGAACAACGGAGTGCCTGGATCAGGATGGCAATCTGGCTGTGAATGCGTGGTTCAATGCACCGGCCAGTGAATTGCAAGTTGTGAGCAATTTCACAGTGGAGATGCTGCGGGAGAATCCCTTCGATTATGTGATTGGCGGGGAGTCCTTGAATTTACCGCTGTGGTATCGGGAGCCTTTGTGCGCAGCCCTATATCCATATCGCCAAGATGGGCATGTGTCTGAAGCTGTGAAGGACCTGGCCCGTTCGGTGGCTGGAGGGGCGCAGTGGAACGCACTGCAGTTTCTTACATCGCTAAGTCAGCAAATTTTTCAAACATGCCGTCAGGTGGTTCGTCCTTATGGTGCGCCATGGCCGTCGGACCAAACGTTGAATGCGCAGGAAGGGTCTTGCCGCGATGTGGCTGTTCTGTTTTGCGATGCGTGCCGGGTGATGGGGATTGCGGCGCGGTTTGTAAGCGGATATGAATGTGCGTCGGCTGGCAGTGATGACCCTAGCATGCATGCCTGGGCTGAGGTGTATCTGCCTGGAATCGGATGGCGCGGGTATGATCCGGCACGCGGCCTGGCGGTGGCCAATGGGCATGTTGCTGTAGCTGCGGGTTTCGATCACGATCTGGCATCGCCCGTGGCTGGTTGGTATTCCGGCGGGTCCAACTCAAGGATGGAAACTTCGCTGAACCTTCAGGTTGATGTTGGGTGCATGAAATAGCAACCTTGATTGGACTGAAGCGTGCAATGGTTTTTCCAGACTCCGAATCGGAAGTCAAAATCCGCGTACACTCTTCGCCCCAAAGTTTGGGACCAGGAATAAATGTGCGTGTGAAGTGGGAAAAAACTTCGAGTTCTTAAGAAGGTAATCATGAAACAGAAGAAACAGCACTCAACAGAAATCCAACCAATCACCAAGGGCGGCGAAATCCATCAAACTGCAGGTGGCGACGTGCCCGTCTTGACGACTCAACAAGGTACGCCAATATCGGACGACCAAAACACCTTGAGAGTTGGCGCACGGGGACCTGCCACGCTAGAGGACTTTCATCTTCGCGAGAAGATCTTTCATTTCGATCACGAACGAATTCCAGAGCGCGTGGTACACGCCCGCGGCTATGGCGCACATGGGTATTTCGAAAACTACGAATCTCTTGCTGGAGTTACTTCAGCAGATTTGTTCCAGAGAGCTGGGGAAAAGACACCGGCATTCATGCGGATTTCAACGGTTGCTGGAAACAAGGGTTCGGCCGATCTGGCGCGCGACGTTCGCGGTTTTGCTGTGAAGCTTTACACGCAACAGGGCAATTGGGACATCGTTGGCAATAACATCCCCGTATTTTTCATACAGGATGCCATGAAGTTTCCGGACCTGGTCCATGCTTTGAAAGAGGAACCGGACCGTGGATTTCCGCAAGCCGCATCGGCACACGATAACTTCTGGGACTTCATTTCATTGATGCCGGAAAGTTTGAATATGATCATGTGGGTTATGTCGGACCGCGCCATTCCACGTTCGTTTCGCTTCATGGAAGGGTTCGGGGTGCATACCTACCGGCTGGTGAACGCTGAAGGCAAATCGACATTTGTGAAATTTCATTGGAAACCGAAACTGGGCATGCAGTCTGTGCTTTGGAATGAAGCTGTGAAGATCAATGGTGCCGATCCGGATTTTCATCGGAGAGATCTTTGGAACTCCATTCAAAGTGGAAACTTTCCGGAATGGGAACTTGGGCTGCAACTTTTCGACGACAAGTTTGCGGATGAGTTTGAGTTTGATGTGCTGGATGCGACGAAGCTAATCCCCGAGGAGCAAGTTCCTATTCGGCGCGTTGGCAGGCTGGTGCTGGACCGGTGCGTAGAAAACTTCTTTGCCGAGACGGAACAGGTGGCATTTTGCACGAACAATATTGTTCCCGGTATTGATTTCACCAATGATCCGTTGCTGCAGGGGCGCAATTTTTCCTATCTGGATACTCAAGTGAAGCGCTTGGGCGGACCCAACTTCACACACATTCCGATCAACGCTCCGAAGTGTCCTTTTCATAACTTCCAACAGGATGGGCACATGGCGATGGTCAATCCGAAGGGCCGCGTTAACTACGAACCGAATTCGTGGGGGGGCGTGGAAGGCGGCCCACGGGAGTCGCATGAAATAGGGTTCCGGTCATTTCCTGCTGAAGAAAACGGACGCAAGGTTCGCGAACGGCCGGAGAGCTTTGCCGACCATTACAGTCAAGCGCGCCAATTCTATATAAGCCAGACGAAACCAGAGCAGGGGCACCTCGCTGATGCACTCATCTTCGAGTTGAGCAAGGTTGAAAAGCTGGCCATACGGGAGAGGTTGGTTTCGCATTTGCC
This sequence comes from Bryobacterales bacterium, assembly GCA_038220135.1. Taxonomy (GTDB): domain Bacteria; phylum Acidobacteriota; class Terriglobia; order Bryobacterales; family Bryobacteraceae; genus JANXSF01. The sequence continues at coordinate 3,650 of JBBRJC010000212.1, forward strand.
GCATATCGATCCAAAACTGTGTGACCGGGTCGCAAAGGGGTTAGGCCTTAGTAAGAAGATACAGGCTGTGACGGCGGCGAACAATGTGCTTACCTCGCTGAAGCCTTTGAAGACGCTGAGCATCATTTTGAATGGTCCAAAATCCTTCGCTGGCCGCAAGGTGGGTGTGCTGGTTACCGACGGTGTTGATCGAAATCTATTCGATGCTTTGAAATCGGCGGTGGAAGGCGAAGGTGCCATGTGGAGGTTATCGCACCCGTGATTGGGGGCGTGAAAGCAAGCGATGGCAGTCTTATCGAAGCGCAGCAAAAGATAGGTGGAGGGCCATCTGTCCTTTATGATGCTGTTGCGGTGATGCCTTCGGAGGAAGGTTGCAAGACTCTGCTGAAGAACGCTGCGGCGAAGGATTTTGTTTCTGACGCATGCGCTCATCTTAAGTTCGTGGGCTATGTGGATGCTGCGATGCCGTTATTTGAGAAGGCCGGTATTGCGGCAGACATGGATGATGGGTTTGTACCGCTGGGCAATGCCAAGGGACCATCAGCATTTGTTGCAGCTTGCCGAAAGATACGAAAGTGGGAACGGGAACAAGCTTTGACGTCGTGAAGTTCGACAGCGTGTGGTGTGGCGGTGGCCGATGGTCATCGCCGGTCGCGCGCATTATGAATGCGCCTGTCAGCACCGTTGCGCGCACCGGCTGGACACGATATTCATAGTTGTAGGCAAGGAGCGTGCTATAGATGACACAACGTGTGTCCCTGATTTTTCTCATCGTCCTGGTATTGGCGCTTCTTCCTTTACTATTTCTGATTGCCTGGCCATTTTCGATTTCCTTCATTCTTGCGTCGATCGTAGCGATTGTGGTGAATCCGGCTAAGGAGTGGCTCAGCCGCAAACTCGGACGTCCTGCCTTGGCCACTGCGCTGATCACATTCGGTACGGTTTCTTTGCTAACCGCCTTTTTCACAATTGCAGGAATCACCATAACACGGGAAGTTCGTGCTGCGTACAACGCGCTGAACCAGCGATCACTGGAGGAGGGCGGGTGGCCGGCCCTTGTAGCTGTGACGGTAGACCGCGTAGTTGAGGCGTTAGCAACACGGCTGCCCATCGACCGGGACGCTATTCGGAGTGAACTGATTGACCGCATGGAATCGGCTGGGGGATTTATTCTCGACTCCACCGGTGCCGCGTTCGATGGTGTAACTACTGCGATTATCGCAGTACTACTGGTTACCACATTCCTCTACTTTCTTCTGCGGCATGGTACGGAATGGCTCTCGCAACTGACGGCCGTTCTACCTTTGGATCCACGCATCACTGGCCGAATTTTCGTGGCTATGCACGATTCAGTTGTGGCTAATGTGAGCGGCGTTTTCGTGGTTGCTGTATCGCAGGGATTGCTGCTGATTTTGGGCTTCTGGTTTGTTGGTGTGCGGTCGCCAGTGTTGTTCGGTTCCATCGGAGGTGTGGCCTCAATACTTCCTGTATTAGGCGCCCCACTGATTTGGGTTCCCGTGGTGATTGCATTCGTGCTGCAAGGTCTGTATGGCAAAGCGCTGTTGTTGGGGTTGTGGGGATCGCTGCTTGTGGGATCAATTGACAACGTGCTTCGCCCTTTGGTGGTTGGTGCGCGGATCAAGCAACACCCGGTTCTCATTGGTTTGTCGGCCATCGGCGGCACCTACGCATTCGGTGTTCTGGGTATTTTGCTGGGCCCGTTGATACTGTCTCTTCTAGCGGTATTGCTGCGGGAAATTGAACTTCTATTAGCACATGGTGCCCATGTCACGGGACCAATCATCGATTCACTTAGCGACCGCAACCAATGACTCAAAATCCAATCAACTCCTACCAGCAGTCCTGCGCAGATGTATTGGCGGCGCTGCAGTCTGATGCCAATCGTGGTCTTAGCCAAGCCGAAGCAGGAGTGCGTCTGGAACGCGATGGCAGGAACGAATTGGTTGCGGATAAACCTGTGCCTGGCTGGCGAAAATTTCTTGCACAATTCCAGGACGTGCTGGTTATCCTGCTGCTGATAGCCACATCAATCTCGTTCGGGCTTTGGGTTTACGAAAAAAAATCAGCACTGCCGTATGAGGCCATCGCAATATTGTCCATCGTGCTGTTGAACGCAATCATTGGGTTTGTGCAAGCTGCGAAGGCTGAAGAGGCTGTGGCGGCATTGCAGGCGATGTCAGCCGCAGAAGCAACGGTGATTCGCGACGGGGAACGGCGTCGTGTGCCGGCAGCAGAAATGGTTGCCGGTGATTTGATTCTGGTTGAGGAGGGCGATTCCATTCCAGCCGATGCCCGCCTGTTGGAATCAACCTCGCTGAAAGTTGCAGAGGCTGTTTTGACTGGCGAAAGCCTGCCGGTGTTGAAGGATACCGAAGCGATGACGGGTGAAGTGTCGCTTGGCGACCGGCGGAATATGATCTACAGCGGTACTGCTGCCATTTATGGACGTGGCAAAGCGGTGGTTGTCGCGACCGGTATGCAATCAGAAATGGGGCGTATTGCAGGGCTGTTGAAAGATACGGCTGAGGATATTACTCCACTTCAAAAGCAACTGAACCGCACCGGAAAGATACTTGGATTGATTGTCATTGCCATCGCCGTTGTGATGATCGCGACCATCATTGTGGTTGAACATGTACGGAGCTTTACGGCGATTTTTGAAGTGCTTATTCTCGGTGTTGCGCTGGCCGTTGCAGCAGTACCAGAGGGTCTACCGGCAATCGTTACAGCCGTCTTGTCGCTGGGCGTACAGCGTATGGCACGGCGCAACGCTATTGTGAGAAAAATCGCGGCGGTTGAAACTCTTGGTTCAGCCAGCGTAATTGCATCGGACAAGACAGGGACGTTAACCAAGAATGAAATGACGGTGCGCACGGTGGTAACTGCCAGTGGCCGCGTGGAATTTAGCGGAAGCGGATATGCACC
>JBBRJC010000213.1:0-6530 GCA_038220135.1 Bryobacterales bacterium
ATTCCAGCCGGGCCTTGGCCTTGTGGCCTTTCATCCGCGAATAGTTGAATGCGATCCAGGTATCCGTGCACATCTCCAAAGCTGATCAAGGGGATTAATTCGTCTGTTGCTGCATCATGCCCGACAACAGTTGCCATTGCAAATTTCCCGGCATCTACAAGCACCTTCACAACCTGGCAAAGAAAGTTATCCCGCGATTGACTTCGCATCACAGCTCTGCTCACAAGGCTGGATGCAACGTAGAGCCTGCCGAAGCGTTCGATATTAGCTTGAAGTACTGTTTGGTTCATTGCGCGAGGACACGGAACTTATTTCAGGTTTTAGACTATCTACAATATACACCTCAATTACAGATATTGGAATCCCATGCAGCTTGCGTAAGATACTTATTCAACCTAAGCGGCACCAAGTGTGCACCACAGCTAAGCAACCATCAGCTTAGAATTCTAAGCGCATTACGATTTGAGCAGTGCGGGGCTAAGGGAAATTACCTCCGACACTATTCGATGTGATCGCCGTATAGTTGACATATCCGAATCCTCCCGTCAGTAAACCAGCAGGGGAGCGCGTTGGTGCTGTTGCCGGACTTCCTGTTGCTGGATCAGAGAGCACTAAGAGCCGATTGAGCGGGTTGAAAATGAAAGCGCAATGCGCTCGCCACGGATGGGAAATCGCTTGCCGAAATTCAGGGATTCTACTGGACGTCGCTTACCTCGGAAGTCGGAATAGTAAACCGTGCCACTGCCGAATACGCCCTGTGGATGATCGCTCCAGGCAGCCGGATTCAGGATCGTTTCCGTTGTTGGATCAAAGCATCGGCAGTTGGGATTCTTCAGATACAAGTTCTGCCCGGGGACTCGGAATTGCCTTGAGGAACTACCCAGCAAATAAGTGCCGATACCATTGTTAGACCCAGGTGCAGCAAGCAAGGCCGCACTGCTATATTGCGATACTGTGCCGAAGGTCCAACCGGCAAGCGCCGTACGCGTAAACCGATTCTTCTTTGCAAATCCATAGGCAGGCATCGTGTAGTTAAGACTTACGCTTAGCAGATGGGGACGGTCCTGTACGGAGAGGCCCCTGAAATCCTGGCGGTTGAAAATGTAGCCATTGCCTTCATAATTGTCGAGCGTCTTTGAAAACGCATAACTGGCGGTGAAGGTCAGTCCGCGGGAATAGCGCTTCACTAACTTCGTCTGAAGCGCGTTGTACCAGGAGGCACCAATCGGTGCCCACAATGTGCCGATGGTGTTGTATTGCGGAAAGGGACGTAGCGTCTGGACTACCGTACCGCTATCGGGGAAACCAGTGTATGGTTTCTTGTAACCGGCATTAACAGCAGCGGCCGATGAGATTTGGGAAGTTAGTATGCTACGCGTTGCTGAAGTTGAAAGATCAAGGCCCCTTGCCTTGTAAAAATCCGCATTGATCGCGTTGTAAGTGGTTAACCCACCACCGGCGTTGATCCAAGCACCACGGTTGCCAACATAGGCTGCTTCAAGTAACAGACCTTTGCGTACTTCCCGCTGCAATGTGATGTTCCACTGCACTGTGCGGGAAGGCCGTCCGCCATTGGGATCGACCGTTGCAGGGGAATTTTGTACGACGGCACCGGGGGTAACCAGCAAGCCCGGGGCATAACTTGCATCATTAAGTTGCTGCGAAGTGTAGGCGAGCGGCGATGAGATCTTTCCCGCACCTACGCCATTTCCGACGGCTGGAAATGTCAGGGTATTGAAGCCCATGCCCTGGCTATTACCTCCGCCAATATAGCTAAACGGAGAAACCTGCCCGTAGCTAATTCCGATACCGCCGCGCAGCACCATCTTCGAATTCATGCGGAATGCGACACCCAATCTTGGAGCAATTGCATACGGATAGATAGGTACCAGCGTACAGTCGCAGCGGCCTGGACCGGAGCCTGCGTAAAGTACACCTCCCAATTTTCCATTGGCGTTGGGATTTACGACCTGCGTGTTAAATGTGCTGGTACGATTCCAAAGCTCTCTGTTTGGTTGTTGCAAATCGTAGCGAATTCCGTAATCAAGCGTCAGTCTGCGGGTTACCTTCCACGTGTCCTGAACGAAGAATCCCCAAGTGTTGCGGCGGTATTGCGGTGCCAGAACGTTGCCGATTGATGCGCTGTCAAACAGGCCAAGCAGCATGCTGGCCAAGCCGTGGCCGGTATTGGTCCCGCTAGGCAGAGCCTGCCCATAAAGCGGCTGTGAAGTTTCGGCAATATTAAAGTTAAAGGCCGGACTTTGGCCGGTATAGCTGATGTTTGTGAAATCGTCGTGCTTGAATTCGCCCCCAGCTTTGTAGCTATGGTTGCCCCGAATCCAAGTCAGTTGTGCCGTGCCGGTTGGCTTGTTGGTGATATAGAGTCCACGATTGCCCGGTCCCATGGCAAGGCTCAACCCACCATAAATATTGCCGCCCAAGGAGCCTGAGCCGAATCGTGGAAAGCCCGTGCCAGGTGCATTGGGAATGCCCAGTGCAAGGGAATCGAACCCGGAGCTTTCTGGGGGAACAGTATCGGGATTGTTGTAGCGAACGCAGCCACCACCCACATGCAGCAAAAGATTTGGCTTTAAAGTTTGGTCATAGTTGAAGCGCACGGTCTTGCTGCGAATGACCTGGATACGCAATAGCGATAGAGGTTCTGGAAGACCATCCACGCCATTGGATTTGTCGGTATCTTGCCAGGAATAGTAGCCCGAGATTTTGATGCTGTTGTTGAAGCTATGATCGATCTTGATCGATGGGATCAACTGCAGTTTGTAGAATGCGCCCTGGGCCACAAAGTTGTTCACCAAAGCGTCTGAGATGTTCGGCTTTGGAATCAGATTCACAATCTTGGCGGAGACTGGATCGATGCGGCTTTTCGGAATGATGTTGCCCGCAAATAGTTGCAGCACGCGTTGACCGGCCGCATTAATGACTGTTGTGCTGGGATCGTAAATCGCGTTTTGGAGGATGGCACGCCCCGCAAAATCGGTGGCTAGATTACGCCCCAGAATGGAACTGAAATCGCCGCCAGCCAATGCGGAGTTGGGGACCGTCGTGATGCCGTTGTACAGTGTTTCGCGATCACGATATTTTTCCCAAGTGAAAAAGAAGAAGGATTTATTTTTCCCGTTATACAGTTTGGGAATTGAAAGCGGCCCGCCGACAGAAAAGCCGCCATTGCTGAGGTGCTTGACGATTCGCACATGCTTGCCTTTGCCATCATTGGTGAAGGGGAGACCGGAGTTGAATGCGGTGTTTTGCAGATAATCGTAAGCACTGCCGTGATACTGGTTGGTTCCACTTTTCGATGTGAAATTGAACAGGCCGCTGCCCACAGTCCCGAATTCTGCGGAGAAATTAGAGGTCTGCAAAGAGAACGCCTGAATAGATTCCACTGAGGGCTGCATTTCGTCGGACACGCGAGGGTCGAGTGAACTGCTGGATTCCTGGCCTTCATATAAAATCTTGAAGCCGCCGTTGGAGCCATTGATCGTGATGTTATTCCAACCGTTGATGGACGCGTCCGGCACCATCTGCGCAAATGAGAGTGGGTTGCGAATGGCGCCGGCACCAATGCCGAAATTGATGGGCAATTGGTTGAGTGGGTCTCCAGTGACGGTGAACGAGACTTCTCCGTCTTCAGTTTTCAGCAAGGAGGCTTCGTCTCTAACTTGCACCGATTCCGTTGCGGCACCAACCCGCAAGGCAACCTCCACACGAATGGTGACGGCCACTTGCACTTCGATGTTTGTCTGTTCGTGGCGGCTGAATCCGGGGCTTTCCGCTCGCAGTATGTATTTGCCAACCGGTAAGCCGGTGAGTGTATAGTTGCCGGTTCCGGTGGAAAGTGTTTCTGTCTTAAACCCTGTCGCGGGATTTGTCACCGTGATTTTGGCGCCGCGGATAAAGGCTCCAGAAGTGTCACTTATGGTGCCGGTGATGGCGCCTCTGTCGGTCTGCGCAAAAAGCTGGAAGCTGGTTAGAAGGCACAACAGCAGCGAGACAATAAAATGCCTCATGGAATCTTCCTTATTTTTCAAATTACTTCAACAATTAAGCCGGGTTTTTGAGGAACACGCGCAAAACGGAGCACCGTCGGCGAGAGGCTTTCGTTTCCTTTCAATATTGGTGGCCCGCCGCCGGACCCTTTGCGCTTCAGAAGGACCAATTCTATAACAAATGGACCCCAATGGAGTGGAACAACAGGTTATGATTTGGGTACCTGAAGACTGTAAGGAGGAAGTGGTATGGCAAGAGGTTCGCTGAACGCGACTGAAGTGAAACAGTATCACGAAGACGGGTTTGTTCTGGTACGCGGTATGTTTGATCGGGAAGAAATTGAGGCCCTGCGTAGGTCCGCAAAGCAGGACAAAGCGCTGGACGATCACGCCTTTGGCCGGGCCGATGAAAAGGGTGGAGTTGTGAGGCTTTCCTTGTGGAATCATCCGGGCAATGGGATTTATGGGATGTTTGCGCGCTGCCGGTCCCTGGTTGATTCCGCTGAAGCGTTGCTAGGTGGCGAGGTGTACCACTATCACTCGAAGATGATCATGAAGGAACCGAAAGTGGGTGGCGCCTGGGCGTGGCATCAGGATTACGGCTATTGGTATCAGAATGGGGTTCTATTTCCGTTGCTCACCAGCGCTTTTATCGCTGTTGATCGGGCGACTAAAGACAACGGATGTCTGCAGGTGTTAAAGGGCTCGCATCATGCCGGAAGAGTGGAGCATGTGCTTACTGGTGATCAGGCCGGTGCTGATTTGGAGCGCGTGAATGAACTGGCCAAGCGGCTGGAGTTGGTGCATGTGGAGATGGAGCCGGGTGACGTAATTTTCTTCGATGCCAACCTGCTGCACCGGAGTGACCAGAATCATTCAGAAAATCCGCGCTGGTCGATGATCTGTTGTTATAACGCAGCGCGAAATGATCCGTACAAAGACGCTCATCATCCGCGCTACACGCCGCTGAATAAAGTGGAGGATTCGATGATTTTGGGATCCGGAGCGCGGGGTTTTGCGGAAGATGCGACGGATGTTACGTGGCTGGATCCTGATCACGATTCCAGTGCGGCCAGCCTTCGGGGAAAGCAGGACGAATGATTCGCAATACCGGGGATGGCAGCGGGCGTGCGCCAAGGCTGCGAAGCTATCTGAATCTGATGTCGCTGGAAGATTTGTCCGCCGCGCATTTCGCCTTGGCCGATGCGGAAGCAGATCCGCTTTTTGCCGCCATCGCCGAAGCTGGGTACGAAGGTGTTCAGTTTGTGGAACCAGCCACGCCTGCGCAATTGGTTGCGTGTGCCCGGCTAGGATTGGGGAAATGCGGTTCAGGCAGGGTGAATGTGGCCGGAGATGCTGATTTGTTGGCCGCCAGATTCCATGACGAAGGTTTGGAATGCGCGACGCTGCATGTTGGGTGGGGCATGGAAGATGACGAGCAGGCCGCATCGCTAATCGATGCTGTTGTTGCCGCTTCGGTGAAGCATGACGTCCCGCTTTATGTGGAAACTCATCGAGCTACTATTTTTCAGGATCTTTGGCGCACCGTACAATTTGTGAAGCGCTTTCCGCAGTTGCGATTCAACGGGGACTTTTCTCACTGGTATACAGGTCTTGAAATGGTTTACGGGGGATTTGAAAGCAAGGTTGCTTTCATTGAACCTGTGCTGGAACGAGTGCGTTTTGTTCATGGGCGAATTGGGAATCCGGGGTGCATTCAGGTGGACATTGGCGATGGGGATGGGGATGGGACCGATCATCCATATGTAAATCATTTTAGGGTTCTATGGACGAAGGCATTTGGCGGGTTTCTTGCCGCAGCCGGGGTTGGCGATTATCTGTTGTTTGTTCCTGAATTGCTTAGTTCGCGGATTTACTACGCGCGGCGGCTTGGTCAAGGTGAAGAAAGTGATCGCTGGCAGCAATCGCTGGTGCTAAAGAGGATTGCTGAGGAGTGTTTTGCGATGGCCAATAGCGTGGAATAACTGCTGGCTGCATAACTTACCGGCGCTTTCGGCGATGAGTAGGTCATGAGTATCCTGCATCGAAGCCGGGATGGATGACTACCTTGCGAAACCATTTCGAGGTTCAGACTTGAGGCAATTGTTAAGCCGGTATCTGCCTGTTGGCTCGATCATTGAAACCGGTCCTTCATCGGTGGTCACTTCCGTCAAATAGCGCCGAAATATGTCGAAAGTGTAAACTGTTGGCCCCTTAGACTGGTTTTAAGGTGTTTTACTACCCATGCAACAGGGAAACTACCGTGGGGAGATCTTCAATAGTTGACGATATTCAACCATGGTATTGCTCTTTCGTATACTGGCCTGCCTTGTGTGTACCGTGGGTCTGCTGAAAGCGGCGGATGTTTCCGGCGTAGTTGTGGTGCGCCACAAACTAACCAAGAAAAAGGTAACGGTTTCAGCGGACGCATACAACCGCGGTGTTGCCGTTCCTTTGGAGAGTGCCGCACTTGCCGACACTCTAAGCTATGAACGAAATCACGTTGTTCTCTATATTGAGGAC
>JBBRJC010000214.1:0-6497 GCA_038220135.1 Bryobacterales bacterium
CGGCGGCGATGGCTGAGGCGCAGAGGCCGGTGAAATGTCGTCTGGTCATGATGGTCGGGCTCATTGCACTATATCGCAGATAGCAGGCACTCCCGAAGACGAGGAGGATGAAAAATCTCGAATCAATCAATTGAAGCAATCGAGTTGGCATGCAGATGCAGACTTTGCAATACGAAAGCGGTCACGTATAGTTAATGCTATGAAAAAGAATGCTGCGGCTGTTACACTTGGACGCAAAGGCGGAATAAAGGGCGGTGCGGCATGAGCTGCCAGAATGACTCCGGAGCAACGAAGCGCTAGCGCAAGCAAGGCCGTTCGGGCTCGTTGGGAAAAGGCCGGAAAGATTATTGCGTCCCCTATGAGCGAGCCCATTAGCAACAGTTCAGACCATAAATTGGCCACGCTGCTGACGCGCTTTCGAGTAGCTACCGAACAGGCCGAAATTCAAGTACTTTCAGAGCAAATAGAGCGCGTGATATTTCACAAACAATTTGAGAATGCCTAAAATCCGGAGACCGCCACCGGTGGGGATCATGAAACACCTGTGAAGGTGAACTGAAGTTTACCAGCCGAACTTTTCAGTCCAGCCAAAGTCAACACTTGAAAGTTTGAGAAAATCACCGCGTTATCGCCACCTTCAGTTGCCAGCGGGCGAAATGCCGAAGGTCTGACCCATCGATACATTCAGTCGAAGGGCACATGGGGCGGTAAAGCTTATCAGAACGTTGACAGCAAGAAGGTGGACGATCATTCCGCATCTGCCAAATTGCGTACCATTTCACTGGTGACGACGATCGCACCGGGGGCCATGAGTCCATACAGGAATTCCATCTTGCATTTCAACGACGTGGGATGCATCGGGCATCAAGTTGGCCAAATCTGAGATCGCCCGTCCAATACCTTGTTTTTTTAATTGTGCCATTTCACGCGCCGCCTGAATCACAGCATCATCAAGCGTATGTTGTCATCATAGCATCATGAAATTGAATACTTATTTAGAGGTATGAAAGTTTGAGAAAATCTCCGCGCTATCGCCACTTTCTCTATTGGGGCTGCTCAGCTACATTGACGATTTACGCCACAAAGGTCGCTTGCGGAAGTGGACGGCATCAGCTGCCAGTGGGCGATATGCAGAAGATCTGACGCATCGATACATTCAATCGAAGGGCATGTGTGTGGTTGCCCGTAACTGGCGGGTATTGGGCGGACGAGGCGAAGTGGATCTGATTGCCTGGGATGGCCCGGTGCTGGTGTTCGTCGAAGTGAAGTCCCTTTCCTCAGATTTCTTTAGCGACCCAACCAGAGCTATTACGCGCGACAAAATACAACGAATAGGCTGCGCGGCACGCCAATACCTACTCCGGGCTAATATTGAAAAGACCCCGGTACGCTTCGACGTCGCAAGCGTTGTGCTGAAGCCCGATCCGGTTATGGAATACCTGCGCGACGCATTCTTTCCACCGCAACCAGGAGAGAGGTAATAAACCGTATAATAGGGATTCCATGCCAGAACTGCGCAAAGATCCCATTACCGGGCGATGGGTAATTGTCTCCACCGATCGGGCACGAAGGCCGAACGATTTTCTAAAGCAATCCGTAACAATTCAAGGCGGCCGCTTCTGTCCGTTTTGCCCAGGCCACGAAGACAAAACACCACAAGAGGTGCTGGCTTTCCGTCCGGGCGGTGCGGCCAATACTCCAGGTTGGACGTTGCGTGTAGTTCCCAACAAGTTCCCTGCCCTACGTGTTGAAGGCGAAATGGACCGCCAGGGTGAAGGGCTTTACGACAAGATGAATGGCGTGGGCGCGCACGAGGTTTTGATTGAATCGCCAGACCACCATGCCACTCTCGCAAATATGGATCAGCGGCAGGTTGCCGATCTGTTGTGGGCGTTTCGCGACCGGGTGCATGATCTGAAAAAAGACTCGCGCCTTCGCTATGTGCTGCTTTTTAAGAATCATGGTGAGCCGGCCGGCGCTTCAATGGAACATTGCCATTCGCAGTTGATTGCCCTACCGATTGTTCCCAAGCGCGTGGAAGAAGAATTGCAGGGCTCCAAGCGCTACTATGATTTCCGCGAGCGCTGCGTTTATTGCGACATTGTACAACAAGAACTGGCAAGTGGTTCGCGGATGGTGCTGGAAACATCCGATTTCGTTTCTATCTGCCCGTTTGCAGCGCGGTTCCCCTTTGAAACCTGGATCGTGCCCCGCAAGCATAATTCTCATTTCGAGCGAATTCAGGAAAAAGAAATTCAGAATTTAGCCTGGATTCTGCAATCAACTTTGCAGAAAATGGATCAGGCACTGGAGATGCCCGCCTACAACCTGATCATTCACACAGCCCCAGTGCAGGACGATCCGATTGCGCACTACCACTGGCATATTGAAATTATTCCGAAGCTGACCAGAGTCGCGGGATTCGAATGGGGTAGCGGATTTTATATCAATCCGACGCCGCCCGAAGAATCGGCCAAGTACCTTCGTGGCACGGTATAGTACTTTCAAATTGACGACAAGCGAGTAAACTAGACGTTTATGGATATGGTCACGGGCAATATGGGTTGGATCGAAGTGATCTGTGGCCCGATGTTTTCCGGAAAAAGCGAAGAGCTGATCCGGAGGCTGAGGCGTGCGCGCATCGCACGCAAACGGGTGCAGGTTTTTAAGCCCATTTTGGATGACCGCTATTCGGAATACGAGATTGTTTCGCACTCCGATACCCGGATTGAAGCAGAAGTGGTTACCAATGCCAAAGAGATTTTGCAGAAACTGGATTGGCGCACGGAAGTGGTGGGTGTGGACGAAGCCAACTTTATGGGCCCAGATCTGGTGGAAGTGGCCCAGCAACTGGCCGATAGTGGCAAGAAAGTACTGATTGCCGGACTCGATACCGACTATCTTGGACGCCCGTTTCACCCGATGCCGGAACTGCTTGCCGTTGCCGAATCGATCACCAAAACCCTGGCAATTTGCATGCGCTGTGGTAATCCGGCCAAACATACGCAACGATTGGTTGAAAGCGTGGAGTTGATTGTAGTTGGTGCAACCGGCATGTATGAAGCCCGCTGCAGGCGCTGCTTTGAAGCCGGAGTACCGAAGCAGGAAACCTTCGATTTCGTGAAAGCGATCGGGCGCGGGGCAGCCGGAGCAGGTTGAAAGCATGGCTCGGGTCCGGCTGATTCACTGGAACAAGAGTGAGGCCGCTGAACGTGCGACACATTTGCGAGATTTAGGCCACACTGTTTCGTCCTTTCAAATTGGTAGCACCGATGATCGACCTTTTCTGGCTCCCCAGCCACGGGCGCATCGAAGGTATTCTGGCCTCCTAGGTTGAGGCAATTCGTAAGATTCTGCCGATGCCCTTTACTGTTACTTGGGATTCGATTGGCGAGGTCCTCAAGCAGTTGGAACCGCTACTCAAGCCGGTGAAACCGAAGCCGATGGCCGAGTACACGCGCGGCGTGGCACAAAAATTGGGTTTGATTTGAAAAACGCCATGACCGTCGCGTTGATGGTGGCACCTGAAGGATTCTCGAAGGTCTCAGCGAGTTGCCGGAAGATTTGCAGGTTGTTGATAAGCCCTGGGCAAAGTGTGATTTACTGCCCTCCCGGGACTGGATCAGTACACGGCAAAAAAACACCAAGACTGTGGATTCTTTGGCCCAAGCAGGCGTTTGGATCCGCAAAAGTGTCGATGAGACTTGGTCTGCCCTGCTGTTTACGACGAAAAAGGAATAAATCTGTCGGCGAATTTTTCCCGGAACTTGCGCACCTTCGGGGCAACCACAAACTGGCAGTATGGCTGGTAACCGTTGTTGAAATAGTAATCCTGATGGTAGTTTTCGGCAGGATAGAAATGCTCGGCAGCAGTGATTTCAGTAACAACCATTCCATCCCAGATTCCAGAGCGTTCAATTTCGTGCATTACTTCGCGCGAAACCGCTTCCTGCTCAGGGCTATGAAAGTAAATGGCTGAGCGGTATTGTGTACCGGAATCGTTCCCCTGGCGATTCAATGTGGTGGGATCGTGAATGGTGAAAAAGACGTGCAGAATGTCTGAAAGCGAAGCCATAGCAGGATCGAAAGTCACCTGAACAACTTCGGCGTGGCCGGTTGTCCCCATGCAGACATCTTTGTAGGTTGGATTGTCAACGTGGCCACCCATGTAGCCGGAAACTGCGCCGCTGACGCCTTTCATTTGCTTGAAAACTGCTTCCAAACACCAGAAACAGCCGCCACCCAGGGTAATCACTTCAGTCTGTGCCATGCTTCCACTGTAAGACATCCGTACAGGGAAACGTCAAGATCCAAAAAATTAGGGATTCCAATCGGGAAAGATTAGTGATAGTATCAGGGCCGTAACAGTACATGGTCCAGTAGTTTTACATACCGTACTTATCCATACAACACCTTGGAGGTGGACCATGTTTGACAGTTTAGAGGAACAGATGAAGAAAGACGAAAAGGCCTCGTCTTCCAACAAAGAAAGAATGATGTTGTGGGCAGCGATTGCTGTCGCCAGCATCCTGGTTTTTGGCGGCGTATACTACGGCTTCCAAGCCTAGCAAACTGCTGTCATTTCAATAAAAACAATCGTCAGAATTTGGCGACCACCGGCTTCTCACCAAAAGTCTCAGGTCCGAGTTGTGCCATTACAGTCTTCACCCGTTTCCTATAAAGCGGACGGCGATTGTAGGTGTACAACTTTTGATCAAGCGACTTCCCACGGTAGTAGCGCGAATTGGCAAGTTCTCCGGCGACGATGTGGATCCCTGCCTTTACTGAATGAAACCTTTTGTCCCCGTTTGCCCAGCCAAAAATATTATTGTTCCGGTAAACCTTGCCGCCGCTCGATTCGACAACTGACAGGCTCGGCAAAAGGCGCCAATCAAGCCCGTGCTTGTCCGAGGCAGCCAGAAAATCCTTCGCCAAACTACGAACCGGACACTTGCGTGCCGCAAAATACTTCTCAAGCCTGTCCAATCGAGGATCTGCCTCTGGCTCGTTTTGCCGAACCTCAACGGTTCTACAACTGAGTTTTGGCTCCGCAGCCATATTCACTACCGGAGGTAGGATGACCGTGAACAAGACAAGACCCTTCGAAACAACTTGTCGCAAATGCAATCCTCACTTACTTTATCTATCGACTGGTTACTGTTTGAACCTTAAGATCTGACCGAAAATGATGGGGCCATTTGCACCCCGAAAGGACTCAATGAGAGAGGAACAACATATCCTGATTCTACCATAAATCATGCTATCGGTACTAGTCCTAAATGACGAGTCATGGGAATAAGACTGCCTTTATTTTTCAATGGCTTACATTGATATCGATAGTGTTTTTTGTTAGAAATTGAGCCTACAACGTTGGAAATAAACGAGAAATATCCAGCGTAATAGACCAGAAATGACCTGACGTGGACAAGGCCTATTTTAGAGTTTAAATTGAGTGAATCGGGGAGAACGCGACGTTGAAAAGCAAGGACATACGCCTAAGTATAAGCAGAGCAAATACAGGATTGCAATTGCATTACAAATTGCAATCCTGAAATAGAGAGGGTTTAAGGAGGTGCGATTAGAGCTTCTTCAACAGAAACTCAACCGCTCGAGGCGAGCGTTCGTTTGACATCTTCATTTTGAGCTCGGCACCGTCAACGGCCCCTTCATAGTTCATTTTGAAGGAATTCCCGTTCATCTCAAGCATGACAGTGAACTTGATGTTTGCTCCGTCAATCTTGCCATTGGAAATAGCAACATCTCCGCGAACACCGCTCATCGATCCGGTTAGCTCAGTTCCAGCAGCCTTAAAGTCGAAAGAAACGTCGCGCATGTTTCCGTCGCGGCCCGCCATTTGGCCCTTCCACTTTCCGGTCACATCAGCGCCAAATGCCGCCAAGGTCATTGTTGCGGCCAAAACTGCAAATCGTAATAGTTTCATATCGCCGCTCCTTCACTAACGCTAGATGCGCGAAGCACCTGGCGGGTTACAGAAATCAACATTCCTAGCTGGTTGGCATCTGCTTTTGCGGAATGCGGACAGCAATGTGCAGATCGCGCAAATTCTTTTCCGGAACAGTCGACGGGGCGTCACACATCAAATCGGCACCCTTTGCCGTCTTCGGAAAAGGAATGACGTCGCGGATCGAAGTCAAACCGCACAGGATCATCACCAAACGGTCGAGCCCGAGAGCAATTCCACCATGCGGCGGAGCGCCATATTCGAGCGCTTCCAGCAGGAACCCAAAGCGGCGTTTCGCTTCTTCATCGCTGAATCCCAGCGCATTGAAAACTTTTGCCTGAACGTCGCGACGATGAATACGAATCGAACCCGAGCCCAATTCCACGCCATTCAAAACGATGTCGTAAGACTTGGCACGGCAACGGGCCGGATCATCTACAAGCTTGTCGATATCTTCATCCAAAACGGAAGTGAATGGGTGATGCGCAGCCATCCAACGGTTGTCTTCGTGATCCCATTCAAACATCGGGAAATC
>JBBRJC010000215.1:0-6435 GCA_038220135.1 Bryobacterales bacterium
AGTGTGTAACCCACTTACTAAGATGACATCATTTCGTTCCACTGATTGCCGCTTCGTGAAACGGCCACTTGCATGATCATAGTGCCGCGACACAACATTCTTGCCTTCCATTAGGGCAAGCACATCGTTTGAAAAAGCCAACAGATTATTTGCCTGCGGATTCAGATGAGTAAGTGCCCGCCACATTGGCGCATGACGGTCCCAACTATGATAATCATCGCCCGAAAGGCTGGCCACGGAACGCTCACCAAACAAGCCTGCCAGAGCCGCACTGATGGTGTCTTTGCCGCTACCAGAATCGCCTGCAATGCCTATGGCAATTGGTTTACGACTGAGCCGGAAATAATCGTTCTGCTGCACTCCGGTGCGAAACATGCGCGCCGCCAGCGCCCCACCAAGGGCGACCATTGCCGTCAACCATAGCGATTCCAGATGAGCAGATAAGGGAAATGGGGCAGTCATGTCCAATCCAAAAGGCCGCAGATACGCGCCGCTGGATTGGGTGAGGTGGAAGCCGATCAGCAAAATAGAAAACCCAAATACTGGTAGGGATGCCGAAAGTCCTCCGCCAATCTGATGCGCTACCAGGAAGGGAACTGCCCATAAAAACCAGCCAATTGACGCTGGAGTGAGTAGCAATACAAGGAAAAAGGAGACTCCAAGAAATGAAAATAAAAGCTCGAAACTCATCCTTCCTATACGCCAGGCGGCATAAAGCAACAGCAGATACGTAAATGGCAAAACATAGACATGCAACCGGTCACTGAAATTTACTGAAAGCTGATAAACCTTCAATATTTCCGGACTTCCGAGCAACATCACCTTCACGCCGGGCGAAAACAAAAGATAGGGGCCCTGAATAAATACAGCCGTTAACGCAGCCGGAATAGCAAATTCCCAAAGCAGGCCGGACAACCGTTTGCTGCGCCACAAATAGATGCACAGAAACGGTGCGGGCAGGATCATACTGAGCTTGGCGGCAATTGCGAGGCCGAGTGCGATTCCCGCCATTCGAGGCCGCAATTGACGCAACAAACGGAGACAAACCATCAGCAGTAAAACTGGCACCATATCGGTCTGTCCGTGCCAATAGCAAATGTACAGCACCACCGGCGACAGCCAATAGAACCGCAGCAAATCTTCGTCACAATCGCCCAGCAGTTGTTTGAGCGAAAGCAGTACCTCAACATCGAGCGCCAAAATCGTCAACCCAAATCCGAGCATTGCAAAATAGTGCTGTCCCAGTTGAATGTCCAGCAATCCGCCCAGGAGCACTCCCGGCAGATGAAGCAGGTACATCACTGGCCCGTAAGGAAATGCCATTGTGTCGCCGCCGAAACGCCAGAAGGCGGTCCAGGGATCAATCGAAGGTTCGCGCAGGAAGTCGAGC
The DNA here is from genome assembly GCA_038220135.1 of Bryobacterales bacterium. Lineage (GTDB taxonomy): Bacteria > Acidobacteriota > Terriglobia > Bryobacterales > Bryobacteraceae > JANXSF01. The sequence continues at coordinate 1,391 of JBBRJC010000215.1, forward strand.
AGAAAAGGTACGAACCATTTTTCCTGCACCTTTGGAAGCACTAACGTAATTAGAAGCAGACGCAGTAATAACCCGAATTGAAAAATTGGATAACGTACGAAACTCCGCAGCGTCATCCATTGCGCGTTAATACTCGGTTGTCGCACGCCGCCTGCTTTATTTATGTCCATAGTTCTGGAGTCTTCGTGCAGACGGCTTCGCAGGAAATTTCACGATCAGAAAGTAGTGCCCGCATTGCTTCTATTTCCGCCGGCCCGGTGCGCCCCTGTAGTTCTGGGGAAACCAGGCATAGCTGGAACCCGGCGTCGTGTAGACGGTCGGCATCCTGACGGTTAAGCGGAAAACGGGTGAAGCAATCAACCCAAACCCAATTCACCATTCCTTGTAAGGACAAGGCCGTATCGATGCTCTCAAATTCGCTGACGCGCACTGCGCAGCGATGTTCGCCTGTTTTGGCCGTCTTCACCAGGAACGGAAACGATTGGTCAAGGAAAAAGAAATCCTCAATGCCAAAGCGTCGCATGCGATCAAGCACTGCATCTTCCAAGCCCTCTTCCTTAACGTTCAGGATCAACGTGCCATGGCGATATTCCTTCAGCCAATCATCGAAGCGCTCGGCATCGACAAAGGCGTCGTGGTGCAGAACCAGATCGTTGCCCCAACTTCGAATGTCTATTTCCACTCCATAAATATTGGGCGTGGCGCGCAACTCTTCAATCTGGTTGCGGCGGTGGCGAATAAGCTTCATCGGGCGTTCCTTAATTCCTTGCGTAACTTCAAGCTGTAATCGATGGTGCGGCGAATGAACTTTACTTTCGCTTGCCAGTTGACATTCCAGTGGGAAACACCATGTGCCCGTTCTCCAAAGTTAACCGGAAACCGTTCTATGGATAGACCTGCCGTGCGTGCCATATAAAAGGCGTAGAGATCCAGCGAAAAATCGTGGGGCGGGTTCTTCCAGGTCTCGAAAAATGAGCGCGAGAACAGAGTCGGTTGCGCATTGATGTCCCACATTGGTGTACCCATCAGCATGGTCTCAAAAACACCCATTCCTGAAGTGAAAAACACATCGGCTATAGGTCTCCCATGTCGCTTTCCTTTGACGAAAACCCTTCCTTCATTTGCCGGGGAACGCAAGATTTCCAAACCCCGGAGTGCGTCGCCCGGGTCAGTTTGCAAATCGGCGTGGGTCCACCCTAAATACTTACCTTGGGCAGCTCGAAGGCCACTCAAGATTCCAAAGCCATAGCCTTGGTTTTTTTCCACCCTAACGCTGCGCACAAAAGGGAACTTCGGGAGCAATTCCCGTAACACTGTAGGGCTTTGGTCAGTGGAGCCGTTGTCCACGATAATTAGCTCAACCCCGGGAACATTCAACACTTGGCTGGCACGGTCTAAAAGAAGTGGAATGTTCTTTGATTCGTTGTAGGCCGGGATGATCAAAGAGAGTTCTGGCATGTTAGAAACGTAAACCGTACTCTACAGTCTAGAACGGATAGCCTCTTCGTGGCTCGGTCTAGAGCGCCTTATTGATATGAGGGTTGTCTCCTAGGAATAATCTGATAGTTTTTCCAAACTAGAATCCGATATGCATCTTAGGAGAAGAGAGTGTCCACTACATACAGCCGTTTCGTTTTGAGTCTAAGTTTTTGCATTATCCCTTGTTTTGCTGGCTCCATGGGCAGGATGCCCCTGGTTTTTGCTGAGGCGCCGAAACAAGAAAAGGCAGGGCCCGGTTTTCGAATACATGCTCCTGGCTTTCAAGCGCATTTCGGTACCGGAGAGATAATGCTTGGCTCACGAAAGGCTAAGGTAAGGGTTACATTTCCCGGTGCAAACCCGTCGGTGGAACCACAAGGCTTTCAGAAGCTTGGGGCGAAAGTGAACTATCTCCTGGGAGATCAGGCTGGCAATTGGAACAAGAATCTATCCTTGTTTCAGGCTATTCAATATAAGAATCTCTATGCCGGGGTAGACCTTGTTTACTTGACGGCTGATGGCACGTTGAAATCGGAATTTCATGTAAAGGCTGGTGCTGATCCTTCGGCAATTGCCATTCGATTCGAAGCGGAAAGCGAACTGACGATCCTCGATAACGGAAATTTGGAAATCGTCACAGCACAAGGAAAATTTGAAGAACAGGCGCCAGTAAGCTTCCAAACTGATGGATCGTCAAAGATTGTGATTGGTTCACGCTACGTTTACCGTGGCCCGAATGAAATCGGAATCGAACTGGATGAATACGACCGAAGCCAACCCCTGACGATTGATCCAGTCATCACATTCAGCTCCTTTCTTGGAGGCAGCGGGGGCGATTCCATCACATCAATGGCAATCGCTTCAGACAATACTATTTTTGTCGCAGGTGTGACCGATGCACCCGATTTCCCTACCTCGTCTTCCCGTCAATCCTCAACAGGGGGTGGTGTTGACGGCTTCGTTGTACATCTTTCCAGTAACGGTTCAACCATTCTTTATTCCACCTACTTTGGGGGCCGGGGCGAAGACCGGATTACGAGCATCAAAGTGGACTCCTCAGGCAAGGCGTTCGTTGCAGGTTGTACAACTTCGTCCAATTTTCCCACTGCATTACCGAGACAAGTGGCCTTGTCCGGGAGTAGGGATGCATTTGTCGCCGGACTGAGTGCCAACGGGCAGACGCTTGTGTTCAGTACCTATTTCGGGGGGGCTGCTTCCGAATGCGCTAATGGACTTGCGCTTGATGGGCACGGCGGTGTAATTATTGCCGGTGAAACAACCTCGGGTAATTTTCCAGTTTTATCCGCATATCAAAGCGTGACCGGTGGCGGCACTGACGGTTTTCTCGCGAAGTTTACTGATACCGGAACATTGGTTTTCAGCACCTATATGGGCGGAAGAGGTGATGACCGGATGCTGGGTATTGCCCTGGATTCGGGCAGCAACATTTACCTGACCGGCTCTACAACATCTTCCAATTTTCCAACCCTTACACCAATCCAAAACTCTCTCTCTGGCGGAATGGATGCATTTGTCACTAAGTTCAACGCAACAGGCTCAGCCCTAATTTACAGCACCTATTTAGGTGGAAGCGGCGGTAGTATTTCCTTGCCGGAGGCCGGCTATGCCATTGCGGTTGGTTCGGCCGGCAATGCCTATGTTGGTGGTGCAACGTACTCCTCCAACTTCCCGACCTCATCACCGGCACAGGCAAACTATGCCGGACAAGGTGACGGTTTCGTCGCTAAGCTCAATACCGCAGGAACAGCGCTTGACCTTTCGACATTTGTTGGTGGTACAGGTTTGGACATGGTGCTAGGGATTGTCGTCGATGCTGACGGTGGTTACCAGGTTACCGGTTCAACCCAATCATATAATCTTCCGGTGGTGAATCCATTTCAGGCTACGCGCGGCGGTGGTACAGATGTTTTGTTTGGCCAATACAATGCCAGTGGCTCACTCCGCACACTTTCCTATTTTGGGGGATCAGACACCGACGCGGGTTTGGCAATCGCAACTGACGCCAATTCCGGAACATTTCTCGCTGGGCTAACTGCATCGGCGAACTTACCCTTGAAAAATCCGTTTCAATCTTTCAGCGTCGGAAGCAGCTCTGCGTTTCTGGTGAGGCTCACTGACCCCCCAAAGATGATTTCTGTATCTCCGGCAAGTAGCACTGGAGCATCGAAAACTTTCACATTTATTGCATCAAGTAATACATCATTCGCCGCAATAGCTTCCGTTGCCTTGCTTTTTAACACTTCGGCTTCGGCTCCAAATGCCTGCTATCTGGTCTACAATCAGGGGCAAAACACAATTGCGCTCGCCAGCAACGCCGGAACCACATTTCCTTCAGCGTTGGCAGGCAGCAGCACGGTGCTGAGCAATAGCCAGTGCAGCGTTCCGGCATCTCAGGTAACCGCTGTTGGAAGTGGGCAACTTTTAACAATCACCGCCACAATCAATTTCGCCGGTCCATTTGATGGTCTGAAAAATATCTATATGATGGGCCAAGACACCGCCGGGGTTACGGGAACCTGGCAGACGATGGGAACGTTTCGAGTTGTGGCGACTCCGGCTGCTCCAACCGCTTCAGTGTCTCCATCTTCCGGGTCCGGAATGACCGGCACTTTCCAGTTTACATTCAGCGATGCAAACGGCCCTTCCGACCTGACAACTTTGCTTTTCCTTGTTAACTCCGGGCTAAACCCGTTCAACAGCTGCTATTTTGCATACGATAAGGCCAACAACGTGTTGGCCTTGGCAAATGATGCAGCCACAGCGTGGGTTCTTCATAGTGCCTCACAGATCGGCACTTTGGAAAACAGCCAATGTCGAATCCAACTAAGCACAACTACCGTGTTGGTGAACGATACATCAATTGTCTTAACCCTTCCAATTACGTTCTTGCCTGGGTATGCCGGTGCCAAAAATGTCTACCTTTACGCAGGAGACTCAACGGGGCGTACAAACGGATTTTCTCAAATGGGCACCTGGACTGCTATTAACAATCCACCCACTGTTTTAGTCTCTCCATCGTCAAGTTCGGGTACGAGTGGTACCTTGCAATTTGTATTTTCAGATGTTGATGGCAGCGCTAGCTTGGCAGGATTTCTGGTTGTAATAAACGCGGGCCTCAATCCAATCAACTCTTGTTATTTCGGTTACGACAGGCAAAATAATACAATCGGTCTTGCCAACGATGCCGGCACTGTTTGGGGTGCGCAGTCAGCTTCTCAACCTGGAACTATTCAAAACAGTCAATGTCAAATTCAACTGAATACTAATACTGTCACCACCACGGACACGTCAGTCATTCTGACTTTGCCAATCACATTCTCTTCCACAACTCCCACTGTCAAGAACATCTACATGTGGGCTCTCGATTCCGGCGGGGTCAATTCCGGATTCCAACTTGTGGGCACACGCTCAATTCCGTAAGGGGTCATCTTTATTGCACCCCTCACCGACTCGGCCTCAATGCGATTGATTCCAATCGAAACGCTAAATCTCTAGGATCATCATTGATTTTCATGGCCTTTGGTACGATCGATTTCGATGGCTTT
>JBBRJC010000216.1:0-6428 GCA_038220135.1 Bryobacterales bacterium
AAATAGCGTAACGGAATTGGATCGCCGGCCCTGATATTCCACCTGCACTTGCGTAGTTGCGCGGCCGGCCACCACGTAGGGAACGACGGCACTTACCTGGCCGGCAGAAGTGGCGATCATGGGCGATGGTGTGCCATCAAACAGCACCCTCGTTCCGCCTAATAAATTGTCGATTGCCCCCTGCGCGTTCAACCTTGCCGAGACCGGGGTAGCCGGACCCATGTTGGTTCCGAAAAACGTGACAATCAATCCTGGGGACACTCCGGAAACTGTTCCGAAGCTAGCGGCGTTGACGATGCCTGCGGCGGTAATCAGCGGTATATTTGCAGCAAGTGTCACCGTAGATGTGCTGGACCGGGTTGGATCAACAGTGCTTGTTGCCTTTACCGTAACGGTGTCCGGGGTATCAACCACCAATGGTGCAATGTAGAGTCCGGTTGCAGAAATAGTGCCTAAATTCGGGGCGATGGACCATGTTACAGTGCTTGCCGCGTTAGTCACGGTAGCGGAAAATTGCTGCGTCTGGCCGCCTGTCAAGATAACGGAAGCAGGCGAAACCACCACTGAAATAGCAGGCACCAGAGTGATCAGCGATTGAGCAGACTTCGATGGATCTGCCGCGCTGATCGCAGTTACAAGCACAACCTGTTGCGAAGTAATTGCGTCAGGGGCAGTGTAAAGACCAGTTGAAGATATGCTGCCAACTGCCGGGAAAATGGACCAATTCACAACCAGGTTTGCCGTGTTCAAAACCGTTGCCGTAAGTTGTAGGCGTTCACCGGGACCAACATTTACGGCCGCTGGCGATACGGCAATCGTCAATTCGGAAAAGCGCGCCACAAAGCCATCCATGTCTCCATAGCTGGCACCGCTGAGTACGCCTGGCGTTGTGCGGAAGTCGATGGAACTGGTTTGTCCGGCAACAAAAATTCGCCCCTGATTGACCGCCACCGCGCGCGCTCCATCGTTACCCTTACCACCGATAAATGTGGAGAAAATTAATCCTGCGCCATTGGCGTTAAGCTTCGTAACAAAGGCTTCGGTGCCACCGGCAAATTCAAAGGGTCTACCGCCTGCATCACCGAGGGCAGGAAAATCAGAAGAGGAAGTTTCACCAACAATATGAGCGTTGTTGAAACTATCAACAGCGATTGCGTAGGGCGAATCTTCAGACGTTCCACCAAGGTATGTGGAATAGAGCAAGCCAGCGCCGGAGGGATTGAACTTCGTCACAAAACCGTCGGGTGCAACTGAAAGGCCTGCTTGAAAAGGGTTGCCTGAAATGGGCAAATTATTGGAAATTGTTTGACCTGTGATGTAGGCAGAACCTTGCCGGTCCACTGCAATAGCACGAGCGAAGTCGGTAGAATTGCCACCAAAATATGTGGAATAAACCAAGGTTCCGGAGTTCGATATTTTCGAAACAAAAGCATCGGCAGTGCCGGACAAGCTCACCTGAAAAGCGCCAGCAGTTGTTGGGAAATTTGATGAGCGTGTTTCGCCTGTGACGTATGCTGCGCCCGTTGAATCCACCGCTACGCCGCTCGCCACATCAAAACCGAAGCCGCCGAGGAAGACGGAAAATTCGAAGCTGTCACCGGAAGGCACGATCTTTGTGAGGAACGCATCTGTTCCACCACGCGCCGGCAGATCAGGATTATTTGCAGCGGGCAGAGTTAGTGATTGCGTTTGCCCGGCAACGAATGCGTTGCCCAATGCATCGATCGCAACACTAGTGGCGGCATCAGAAAGCGGGCCGCCGAAGTAGGTGGAATAAAGGAGTTTGTCGCCGGTTGCATTCAGTCGCAAAGCAAAGGCATCGGTTACGCCACTGCCGCCGTCAAGCCGTCGCTGCGGAGCATTGGCACTCACAGGAAAATTTGTAGAAGCTGTTTGGCCGACCACGAACGCAGTTCCCGAAGCATCGATCGCGATCCCGTTGGCTGCGTCCAGGCTGGAACCGCCAATGAATGTTGCATACAGCACCGAATTACCGCTGGCATTGAGCTTGGCAATAAACACATCCTGGCTGCCAAGACCGGCAGCTGGAACGGTGCCAGGTAAACTTGACGAAGTAGTGCTGCCTGCTATATATACGCTACCCGTTGCGTCAACGGCCATTGCGTTAATTTGATCGGTCAACACGCCGCCAAAATAGGTGGAATAGGTTAGCACCGGATCAATCACAAGCTCGTGAGTTGCGTCATAGACACCCAGTGCAAAACCGAACCGGCCATCACCGCGCGCCTCATAGTGTATTGCCACAGGACACGCAAGTCCGTTCTCTATTTGATAAGCAACCGGCTTCTTCCAGGCCAGCACGTTGTTCAAAGACAACTCGCCCGCGGCATTGATTTGGGCCACATTCGCATTTGCAAATTCCATTTCGATGGCAGCGGGATCGGCACCGCCTTGCAGAATAAAATCAAACTCCAATGCCGGACCTTTGCTGTACAGAACCAGGTTGGTTCCCGGATAAGTTTCAGGAGCCTCCAGACGCGAGTAATGTGCCACGCCCGTCCGCCAGGCTGCTTCATTCGCACCTATTAGATAATTGCTGACGCCATCCAGCTTGCCTTTGGGCTGAGGCTGCACCGCATTTGCATTGCGCCAGCGCATGGGGATTCGCTTTTGCTTTGATAAAAGCTCCAACCCATCGCGATTGACGCGAACCAGGAAACCCTGGCCACGAGCGGTAAACTCGCCAGCTGTGGCAGCCGCTTCAAAGTGGAGCGGAACATTTGCAAGATCATGTTGAGTGGCCGCCAGAAATGGCGCAACGGTTAGAAGAAGAGCGAATAAAAACCTATAAGGCATGGAATCCTCCAGTAGAGGGTAAACCAGAGTGTAGCGGATTTAATAGGCCCTTGAACAGAAACAGAATTGTCCTATGCGAGATGAGTCGGAACAAAGGAAGGCAAAATGGCGCATGCTTCCGATGAATGACGATCCGAATGGAAAACCTGGAAATAATGACGCTCGCCCAAATGACGGATTTTCTAAGTGAGAACGAACAAGTTTAGTGCACCGCAGAAGAGAAAGAAGAGGTGTACGGATTTATTGAAAATCTTCCACCACAGTACTTCCGGTGCTTATGTTTTCCCTTCGCTTTGGTATGAGTTCTTTGTTGGGGGTCGTTTTGATTTACTTCTTCATGGTCGGTTTCTCCTATTAGTGCATCTAGAGTGCGTTCTAATTGGGAGCTTAACGCATCCCGTTTCGGAGAGACCGGCCTTGTCTTCCTGCGCTCGGATTTCAACACTTTGCCTCCATCTCTTCCAATCTATACTTTGATTTCGCAACCCTTTTAAACAATTTGTAAACTAAACGATCGGCTCTCAGATAGAATCGAAGTAGCGTATGGAAACGGCCACTATCATTCGCCGGGCACTGGACAAGTCTTGGGAAGCATTGCGTCCCCAGATGGAAGAAGCGTTACTGAGCGAGTTACAAACACAAGTTGCCGCAGTTGGAGAGCAGGCCCGTAAGTCAGCGCTGCAATCGGTTGGGCAGGCGTCGCGCTGGTTGGACCAGGCTGAAAACGATCAGCAATGGCGGATGGCAGTGGTTGACGCGGCTACGCAATTTTCAGAAACGGCGGCGTTGTTCGCAGTTGAAAACGGCAGGTTGTTTTGCCGTGCAGCCAATGGTGCGGACATTGCTTCGCTGGAAGCGCTGGCAATCCCGTTCACCGAAGCCCCTGCGTTCAAGACCGCTGTTGATAGTGGTGAGACGGTAATCACGATTCGGCGTGCTGAAGAAATCTCCGCGCCTATAGCCGAAGTATTCAAGGCAGAAGGCATCAAGAAATCCTTTCTCTTTCCGATGAGCAGTGAAGGGCACACGCTGGCCGTTCTTTACGCAGAAGGGAAGCTGGTGGATGTTGGTGCGCTGGAACTGTTGATGAGCCTGGCTTCAGCCTCAGCAAGACGGCGCAGCGGTGGGTTGCTAGGCGCAAGTGCCGGGTATTCGTTGTCGGCGGCGGGAAGTGGATGGAACGATCTAAGCCGCGAAGACCGGAATCTGCATTTGAAGGCGCAACGATTTGCGCGGGTCAAGGCGGCCGAAATGCTGCTCGATTTCCCACTGGATGTGCAGGCCGGGCGGCGGCGAAAGGCAATCTACGCAGCTTTGCATGCAGCGATCGACGAACAGCGAAAGCAATTTGCCGAACTTTTTTTTACGGATACACGAACCATGATCGACTATCTACACGTCGAAATGGTAAGGACGTTGGCCAATGATGATGTCAGTTTATTGGGCGCAGAATATCCCGGTCCGATGCTTTAGCCTGGGCCTTTTGGCGCTACTGAGCGTATCGCCGGCAGTGAGCCAGAATTGTGCCGATACGACACGTGGCTGGCGGAAAGCTGTATCGAAGACTGCATTGTCCACTTGTGCCGCACAAAATATTGCACCCGCGCAGTTAGCTATGGGCGTGGCGGCTGTGGAATCCGGACAATACACGGAGGCGGTGCGGTATGGGCGCGTAGCCGGGCAAAAGCTGGAAAAGGTTCGGGATTATGCGGCTTGGATTGAAGCATCAGGCCAATATGGGCTGAAGAATTACAAGGCTGCCGTGGATGCGTTGATCCCTGTTTGGAGCACGCCGTATCCGACGCCCATCACTGGCAAAGCGGCCATGATTGCGGCCCGTGCACTTGATGAAAACGGGGAGCCCGGGCGGGGGCTGGCGATTTTACGCCAATATAGTTTGTTCCTGCCACAGCCGCAAGGAGAGATGCTGCTGGGGGATTTGCTGGCAAGGGTCGGAGATACGCAAACTGCGGTTTCCACATATCAGCGTGTTTACTTCAACTATCCGGCGACGGCAGAAGCGGCAAAGGCGTCGGCTCAATTGACGGCACTTTCGGCGCAAATGGGTGCAAAGTATCCTAAGCTGCCGGCCACTGCATTGCTTGAACGTATTGGTAAATTGCTGCCTACTAGCCCGGGACTGGCGCGGCAGGATCTAATGATTGCCGGGGCATTGCTTACGGGCGCTGAAAACGAATTGGCGCGCGTGAGGCATGGGGCCGCTGACTATTTTTCGAGAGCACATGAAAAGTCTTTGACCTACCTTCGGGGACTGCATGTAACCAGCGCGCCCGCCAACGCCGAGCGCCTCTATTACATTTCTGAAGCTGCGCGCAAATTGAATCGCGAAGAGGAAATGCAGCATGCAATCGACGAACTGAACCGGTCGCATCCTACTTCTAAATGGCGCATGGAGGCGTTGCTGGACGCCGGTTATTACTACCTTCGGGAAAACCGTTTTTCCGAGTATGAGCCGCTGTATTCAGCCTGTGCGGAGTATTTTCCGCAGGAGCCGAAGGCAGCGTTCTGCCACTGGAAAGTGGTTTGGAGCAGTTATTTGCGGCATCGTACTGATTCTGAAAAACTGCTGCGCGAGCATGTGGAAAAATTCCCATTGTCAGAAAAAGCTAATGCGGCGCTCTATTTTTTGGGCCGGCTGGAGGAGCGGCAAGGCGATGCTGGCAGTGCAAGGGCTCTGTATCAGACCGCCTGGGATAAGTTTCCAAATACCTACTATGCCCTGGAAAGCCGCAAGCGTCTGAATGATGTCAAAGTTTCGCAGGCCATCGTTCCAGCTAAGACTGTGGAATGGGTGAACAATCTACAGTTCCCGAACAGGAAATCGCAAATTTCGTTGCTGGCGACACCGCAGGCACAATGGTCGATGGATCGCGGCAAGCTGCTGGAATCAGCGGGGCTTTCGGAATTTAGCGAGGCTGAGCTACGGGCGCTGGTACGTAAGGAAGGGCAAAGCGTCCCGGTTGCTATATTTTTGGCGGAAATGATGCAGCGCCAGGGCCTCATCGACAAGGGCATTCGTCACATTAAAGGCACGGTTCCAGGCTACCTTCATCTTTCAATGATCGATACTGGTGAAAAATTCTGGCGGCTGGCGTTTCCGATTCCATTTAGTGAGCCACTGTTGCGATTCAGCGAGCAGCGATCCATTGACCCATTCCTGATGGCGGGATTGATCAGGCAGGAATCGGAATTCAACCCCACTGTTATCAGCCATGCCAAAGCCTACGGATTGACGCAGGTGCTGCCAGCAACTGGCCGGGAGTTGAGCCTGAAAGCAGGTGTTCGCGGCTTTACGACGGCGATGCTTTTTCAACCGGAAATAAACCTCAACCTGGGTACTTTCTACATTCGCCAGATGCTGAATTCGCTGGATAATAGCGTAGTTGAGACACTGGCAGCCTACAATGCCGGGCGCAGCCGCGTGATCAAGTGGCGCACTTTTGGAACATTCCGGGAACCATCTGAATTCATTGAAACGGTCCCGTTTGATGAGACCCGCGACTACATTCAAAGCGTAATTCGTAATGGCGAAATGTACCGGCAGTTGTATTCTAAAGAGAAGCAACTGCTGGCAAAGGCTGGTCCAGAGC
>JBBRJC010000217.1:0-6427 GCA_038220135.1 Bryobacterales bacterium
TTCTCATCACTGGCCGCAAGCACCGCCATGTGGCCTTCACCAACACTCTGCGCGGTCACCACCACTTTGCCATCGAACAGCTTTACCACCGCGCCACCCGCAGCGCCAACTCGTGCCGGATACACCAGCATGTCGTCTGTGGCAAGCACGCTCAGGTCCCCACCGGGCAAAATCCGCACACTGGAAACGCTGCGGTCAAACGCACCAGTCAAAATCTGCGGCACCCCACCAGCCACTGCAATGGCCGCCAGTTTGCTTCGATCATAGGCTGAAAATTTCGGCTCGCGCCCCTGCATGAAATAGAGCGTCTTTCCATCAAGGGACCACACCGCGCCATTGCGGGAATCGCGAATGCCATACCCGCTGGTGAGTTGCTTGGGCGCCGCGCCCGCTTTGGAATCGCTCACAAACAACTGCCATCGGTCTGTGTTGGAATCAGGATTTGCTCGCTCTGCCAGGAACGCAATTTGCGCCCCATCGGGCGACCAGGAAGGATGGCTCTCCTGAAAATCTTCCACAGTCAAAAGTTCCGCCTTCTTCGCATCAATATCGAAAAGTTGGATGCGGTTCGGCTTCTTTGTCAGATACCCCTCAGTATCATTTTTAAAACGATAGCGGTCAATTACAATAGGCTTGAGCGTTTTCTCTTTCTCGCCTTCCTTCTTCTTTTCCTCATCCTTGGGCCCCACCAACAGCGCCAGCCGCTTGCTATCGGGAGACCAGGCATACTCAGACACGCCACCATCGATTTTGGTCAGTTGTACCGCTTCCCCGCCCTGCCGGTTCAGCAACCAGACTTGCGTACCATCCTCTTTATGGCCACGCGAAGATAGAAACGCAAGCCACTTGTTATCGGGGCTGAAACGCGGCTGATTTTCGCTTTCCTTGCTTGTGGTAAGACGCATGCGCACCGTGCCATCCCACTTCACCATCCACACATCAGCATCGGATTTCTCAGCCACGCGGTCGATGGTTGAGACCACATAGGCCACCCATTGCCCATCTGGAGAGACTTGCGGGTCGGAGACAGTCTTCTGCTGGTGGACATCTTCCGCCTTCAAATTACGCTTGGTTTGTGCAGGCAGAAGCGCGGCGGCAAGGACAACAAGAAGTACGGTTCGCATTAGTAGATTATTGCAGAGAGTCTGGCAAAGGTTTGTGGTGTGCTTTTTCTCAGCTACTTTGAATGTATGGCAACAGTGGTTGTCAGATGCCGATAGCACTGAACCTTTCGCACCAAAGGCTATTCGCAAAAACCTGAAAAAAAGCGTCCCGAAGAGTCGGGACGAGGCAGACACGAGTGTCCGCGCCACAGTTGGCTAATAGACTTGTTCAACTTTGGAATTCAGACTCAATGAATCCGCCAACATCTCTGAGAAGCAGCGGGACTTTTGGATTTGGAACTACGCAGGCACAGCCCGTTCGGTAGTGGCGATAGCATACGTCACACCGGCATCGTTCACCAACGCAGACACAACTAACAACACTTGCATCCCTTTTCCTTGTTTCGTGATTCGCTCAGCGCGCAACGGTGCCAGCGTGCCGGCCTCGCATTGCTGCAGAACACTGGCATAAGCTTTGTCCCGCTGCTTTTCCGCCATCAAGTCGCGAATGTTCATCCCCAGTGCTTCGGTTTCACTCCAACCGTACAGCTTCTCCGCTCCGGGATTCCACGCAATGATGTGCCCGGTCATGTCCTGCACCAGAATGGCGTCACGCGAATCGCGAACCACCACGGCCAGCCGCCGCAACGTTTCTGAATGCCGCAACTCGAATTGCGCTTGTTTCAAAAGCGAAATTTCAGTGAATGTGATCACCGCCCCTTCAATCACATTCGCTAGTGTCCGGTAGGGCCGTATGCGCAGCAAATACCACTCCCCACTATTGGTAAGCACTTCCACTTCTTTAGGAACCAGACTCGCCAATACTGCCTTAATGTCCGTTGCCAGTTGGTCGTACTCCGTAAGGTTTGTGCGAATTTGGTCCAAAGGCCGGCCCACATCTGTCTCAATCAAATTAATTAGAGCGGAAACCGTTGGCGTAAATCTGAGAATGCGTAACATGTGATCGACGTATATAGTCCCAATGCCAGTGCCGCTCAGCAAATTCATCATGTCATTATTGGATTGCAACAAGTCAAGCACTTTGGCTTGCAGTTCACCGTTCACTGTAGTCAGCTCTTCGTTCACCGATTGCAATTCTTCTTTCGAGGTCTCCAATTCCTCATTGGTTGATTGCATTTCCTCATTGACCGATTGCATCTCCTCATGCGCGGAACGAAGCTCCTCGTTGGAGGACTCCAGTTCCTCAACCGCCGTTTGCAGATATTCGTCCTTAGCCCGTAGCTCCTGTTTCAGATTTAAGATATACCCGTTCAAATCCTTCGCAGGCGAAGCGTTTTCCAAGGAATCCACAGCCGGTTCCGCAAGTGGTCTGGAATCGGGAGCTGTTAATTCTTCAAGAATGACAAGAAATAATCCGCGCGGAATACTGCCGTCCTGATCTATTGGAACCGGAAGAACCGTCAAATTTATAGAAATGGAATTCGCATCATTTCGCACGCGCAGTCCCTGATGCTTGGTTGTCACATGCAAAGACACGGCACGATGCAAGGCAATGGTTAAATCACCACGCAATCCTTCCCGCGCCATCTTGAAAATATTCAAGCTTGCTTCACCAGGCGGGGGCTCCAAAAATCGGCCCGTGCGGCCAAGCAAATATAGAATATCCCCACGTTCATTCACCAAGGCACCTACCGGTGCGTAATGTTCCAATAAACTCCGCTCAGCTATTTCCTTCAAAGGAAGTTTCACGTCACTTCTGGCGATACCGCTGGCTTGCCTGACAACTTCTACTCCGGGATGATATTGCAACATCCGCGACGGACCCAAGCGGGTACCAAAATCGCCAACCTTACGCTGATAAATCTTCGCAGTCGGGTCCACCACAGAGAAGAGATCGCCAAATTCACCAATACTTTCCGAAGAACCAAGAACAAGCAATCCGTCCGGGTTCAACGCGTAGTGGAACAGTGGCAGCAGCTTCTTTTGTAGATCCGATCCCATGTAGATAAGAAGGTTGCGGCAACTGATCAGATCCAGCTTGGAGAACGGTGGATCTTTGATCAAGCTGTGTTCAGAAAAAATCAACATGTCACGGATGGTCTTGTGGATGCGATAAGTACTACCGTCCGGATTCTCTTGATCGAAAAAGTGAGCGAGTCTTTCCGCCGAAACGTCCGCAACAATGCTTGATGGATAAATGCCGGCACGCGCATACTCAATAGCTTCGCGATCAAGATCAGTGGCAAACACCTGAACTTTGAAATTTCCCTTCAGTTCCTCCATCCGTTCCCGCAGCAACATAGCGATAGAATAAGCTTCCTCACCGGTGGAACAGCCCGCCACCCACACACGAATGGATTCCCCACTGCTCTTTCCTGCAAAAAGTTGCGGAATAACTTGCTCTTGAATTTCATCAAAAATTTCGGTATCGCGGAAGAAGTTAGTAACTCCGATTAGTAAATCGCGAAACAGCGCATCCACCTCACCACGAGTAAGTTGCAAATATCTAAGATAATCGTCCAGGCGGTCAATTTGATGGACAGCCATTCGCCGTTCTAACCGCCGGATTATGGTATTTCGCTTATATTGAGAAAAGTCATGGCCGGTCTGTGATCGAAGCAGCAGGAAGATCTTCTCCAATCCATCCGTCGACGGCAAAACTCTGGAAGTTACCGGCCGTTGCGAGTTGCCAAAAGCGTGTGCAACGTATGCCAGCAGTTGGGGTGGCATCTCATTTGCAGGCAACACAAAATCAGCCAGGCCCGTTGCAATGGCAGACCGCGGCATACCGTCGTACTCGGCGGTTTCGGGTATCTGAACCATCACCATGCCACCTTCGCCCTTCACTGCACGCAAACCAAGCGTACCGTCAGTGCCTGTGCCGGACAACACAATGCAGATAGCCCGTTCATGCTGATCCTGAGCGAGTGTGCGAAAAAAGAAATCGATTGGAAGGCGGATACCACGGGCAAGCGTTGGTTCCAGCAACTGCAGGCGGCCGTTCACCAGCGCCATATCTCGATTGGGAGGAATGATGTAGGCGCAGTTCGCTTTTACAATCATTCCATCTTCCACTTCCAACACCTGCATCAGCGTGTAACGGCGAATTAATTCCGACAGGATACTTTTGTGGTCCCGCGCCAAGTGTTGCACCAGGACAAAAGCAATTCCAGGGAATGTGTCCGCAGGCATAGTTGAGAAAAACGCTTCAAATGCCGCCAACCCTCCAGCAGATGCGCCGATGCCGACAATTGCGAAACCCGGAGCATTTTCCTCCGCCGGTATTTCAATCAAAGCTGGCTTGGGAATCTCAACCACCGACTTAGAATCGCGCTTTACTCTCGCCATGTGTCTCCCTGATTGCCCTTTGGGTCAACTTCTTCATCGCATCCAAATGACCAAATTAGAGCGTATTCACTACGTTCGATTGCTTCGAATTGAACTTGTGCGAATAGCCGAGTATAACGCAGCTCCAGAAGTTTGATCCAGGGGAATGCACACAAATTGAAAACTTTGGCCTCGGCTTGCATTCAACCGCGTCAGGATTGACCAAATATGGTCACGCTTCAATCTCCTGGCTATTGGTTTGCTACTAAACTGCCTATTCAGTTTTAGTAGCACCGCCCAAATTTGGCGTTACACGGGAAATTGGTTTTGCATTTAAAGATGCGTTTATCTATTTTGCCGGGAGAAGTCCTGGATCAACGTTTAGGCTATTTGCTGTTTAGTAACCCAAGCTCGCTCAAACCGAAAAAGGACGGCGACATGTTTGAGCAGATCGTGCACACCCACCAAGTAGCGAATCAGCCTAAGGAAGAATCTCGTTCCAATGCTTCGCGGTAATGAACCGGGAAAGGTGCTTTGCGTTCGTCGTTACAACTGCGACTTCACCAGCTGCGGCTCCAAAGGAAAGAGCCTGTACGGCGAGAATGACGTCAATGTCCAGATTCTTGGAATCCGCCGTCGGTCGCCTCTGCTGTCGAGCCATTGCCCAGAGTTCGGCTGACAAGCGCTAGGGCTTCGTCAGTCAAGGGAATGTATCGGTTTGAAGCTTTGGTGAATAGGTCTAGTCTGTCAACACTAAACGGCTTGTCCGCTCGAAGCAGTTCGCGCTTCAATTCGTAATAGACAATGGCGGGTATCAGAACTCTGCGCCCATGCTTGAGCATCTGGGAAAGCCAGGAAGTGATGGCCTCTACTTCTTCGGTTTGCCAAGGGTGTGTGATAAGCCCAAGCGAGCCTGAATGGAGGAAAGGAATTGGCTCACGGATAGAGTATTCGCTCACCGGTTGCAACGCGGTTTTCGTTCATCGCCCTCTTGAACTCATCGAGTTCCTTTTGGGCCGCCCGCAACTTCGCCGGGTCGTCTGTGGCATCCTCACGGGCCCAACCTTCGAGAAGTGCGAGGGTCTCGGTATCAACTTCGCGGGACGCGCCGCGGTGAAGTGGAACTCCAACTTGAGGCACGAGCGTCGGCTGGGTTGTTATCGCTTGCAGCTTCATTATTTTGTCCGCACTCCTCTAATTTTTTATGGTGCCTGCAGTCTTGTATAACGCAGAGTGAGCCTGAAGGAGTCTGGAGACCGCATGCTGGGAGTTGATCATCAGCATGAAAAACGGAGCACGGCTAAGTCTGGACCAAGTGAAGGGGGTTCGTGGCAGCCAGCGAAGAATTTAGATTTGAAGCCACAAAATGAAGGCTGCTTGTATCTTCATTCTCCTACTGTTGAATTGCTATTTCCAGTGCCTGTTCAGTTTTCCAAGCACCGCCCAAATTTGGTGACTCATGGGAATTAGTTTGGCATCAAAGATGCATAGACTATTTTGCCGGGAGAAGTCCTGACCAACCTTTTGGGTTTTTTGCTGTTTAGCCCAAGCTCGCTCCAACCGAAGAAGGACGGCGGCAGGAAAGCGGGGTTGTGAATTTGAAAAGGTGAACTGAATGGTGCAGGGTTCTTGCCGTCTCCCCTGCTTCGTGGTGCTTACCAAGGGGTGTTAAACCGCCCAACTAGAACAGCCTGAGGAGCCCAACATAGTGTTCGCTTTGGATTATGAAATCATCGGAGAGAAAGAGCTGAGATGACCGGCACAAAGATCGGCCAGATGCGTTTTGTGGAAGACGGCAAGTTATGCCGTAAGTTCGGATTCATTACCGCCATACCGCAAAGTGCCCAGCAGCGTAGTGGCTGTTATGTGGGCATTAATACCCTGGCCAAAGGCGTCAATAACTTGGGGCACAATGTGGATATGATTCTGCCTTCAATCCGGTTGGGGTCATACGTTGCTGAGCGCTACCTGTTCAATCAGGTGCTTCAACTGCGCAGGGATTGGAATTACCATGCAACCGTCGGTTTCGATCTGGA
>JBBRJC010000218.1:0-6424 GCA_038220135.1 Bryobacterales bacterium
TTCATGGTGTCCAAAAAGTTGTAACGCCGTAAATCGCGGCCTTGTGTGGCGTTCGAAGTATTGCCGATCGTTACGTTGGTCCCTGCCAATTGTACTTGGGCAAAGTTCAGACCAATGCAATCGGGACACACTGAGCTATCAGGAAACAAGTTGCGATTTTGCCAATACTGATAGGACAGCCGGAAATCATTGATCAGGTTCGACTTCAATGTGGTCGTTACACCAAGCGCGCTTTGATCAGACCAATTTTTGTTCTGCAGCCAATTGGACTGCAAAGCGGCGCCGCCGTTAGGCCCGAAGCCTTTGTTGCCGTCATGGGAGTAGCGCGCAAACATATGATTGCGGCTATTCAAGGTGTAGTCAAACTTGGCGCTGAGCGTTCTTCCGTTGTACGGACTTCCAAAATTCCCAGCCAAACTGGCAGCTGAAGGAAGGTTTGGAACATAGGTAAACACCTGCTGCTGGTTGATATTTTCGTAGTTAAAGAAGAAATGCAACTTGTTCTTCACCATCGGTCCACCAAGCCAAAAGCCAGGATTTCGGCGTGCGAAAAATGGATCGGGGTTCAGTACGCTTCGTTGCAGTCCCGGATAGGCCGACATGTTATGGTCACGGAAGAAGAAGTAACCACTGCCATGGAAAGAATTCGAGCCACTGCGCGTCACCACGTTTACCGCACCCACACTTGTGATGCCTGTTGACAAATCAAAATTGGCGCTGGAAAGTTGAAATTCCTGCACCACTTCCTGCGAGAAATTCATTCCACTGCCACCCTCGATGGAGTTGCGGATATTGCCGCCATCTACAGTAATTGCAGTTTTGCTGGAATCGCCGCCCAGTACAGAAACGGAAAATAATGCGTTGTACTGTGATGTGGTTCCAGCCGCAACGGTCACGCCCGGTTCCAGAAAGGCCAGATTCATGAAACTGCGTCCGTTGAGCGGTAATTCCTGAATCTTTTCCCGAGTGATCACACCGTCAATCGAGTGCCGGTCATACTCGACTTGTACGCTCGCTGCTTCTACAGTAACGACTTCTTTACTTTGGCCAACTTGCATCTGCATTTCCACATTCGTGGTGGAACCTGTTTCGACAGTTGCCTGGCGAACCGTGGTCCTAAAACCTGTCCTAAATGCTTTCACTTCATAGGTGCCCGGTGGAAGCGCAGGAATCAGATACACACCGGTCGAGTCGGATTTAACACTTCTTGCGACTCCAGATTCTTTGTTGAGGAGCGAGATGTCTGTGTTCGGGATTACCGCGCCCGATTCATCCATCACTGTTCCGGAAATGGTTCCCGTAGGAGCCTGAGCGAGCGCCAGTCCAACTAGGAACGTGGCTGATAGTACTAATAAAAATTGCAGAGTTCTCTTCATCGATCCCTCATCTTTTACGAAATTCAGACACAGCCCAATTTGCCATGGGGCATTCAGCTTTATCCAAAAAAGAACAAGAATCCGGGAACCTTTCAGCCCGTTTACTCGTTGTTGTAAGTGCCACCCTTACACCCCCGAGCATCTTGTCTCCCACGTCGCAAAATACCCCTAACGCCATTTGGGCGTTTTAGCAAAACTATTGGATGCTATAACCTATTGCGGCAATAGTCAAGCGAAAACCACTGTTCATTTTACAATTATTGTTCGTTCTAGAATCGTCGTTTTCTTTGTGATTGGAGCGCGCCCCGCAATTGCTTACCCAACTTTGTCTAGCGTCTATGGCTACAATGGTGGACGCAACATGTCGGCGAAGAAACTTACGGCTCACGTGAAAGCCGCTGGTTGAGCGAGCAAATTAAGTCCAAAGGTTTTGGACAAAGTGCTGGCCAGCCTACCGGCTCAAAACGATCCCAATGTCCTGGTTGGATTTTCCACTTCCGACGATGCCGGAGTGTATCTACTCAGCGATGAAATGGCCTTGGTCCAAACTGTCGATTTCTTCACGCCAATCGTTGACGACCCCTACCTGTTCGGAGCCATTGCGGCCGCCAACGCCTTAAGCGACGTGTATGCCATGGGTGGTAGACCCATGTCCTCTCTTTCCATACTGGCCTGGCCCGCAGATGCCGATTTCCAAGATCTGGCTCAAATTCTCCGCGGCGGTGCCGATAAGATGATCGAAGCTGGCTGCACGATTCTTGGCGGGCATTCCATCAACGACGTTGAACCAAAGTTTGGCTATGCTGTTACCGGCATGGTTCATCCGAAGAAGGTAAAGGCAAACGCAGGTGCCAAAGTTGGCGATGTTCTGGTATTAACCAAGGCAATCGGAACCGGCGTTATCTCGACAGCAGAAAAACGCGGTATTGCCGACGCTTCGCACGTCGCCGAAGCGATCACGTCGATGTGCCTGCTGAACAAGGAAGCGGCTGAGGCCATGTCTGGCCTTGACGTCCACGGATTGACCGATGTTACTGGGTTCGGTTTACTTGGTCACGCCCGGGAAATGGCGCTTGCCAGCGGCGTTACGCTGATCATTGAAAGCGCCCAGGTGAAACTCATGAGTGGGGCACTCGAATATAGCCGCGCCGGCGCGATTCCCGGTGGCTTGAACAACAATCGGGAATTTGCCAGCGGTGAAGTGGAGGCAGCACAATCCATTTCCGCCGAATTATTGAATTTACTGTACGATCCACAAACTTCAGGGGGGCTGCTGGCAAGCTTAAGCGAATCGGATGCCGCGCAATTGCTGCAATTTTATCCGGCTGCGTTTGTGGTTGGCCGCGTTTCTGCGAAAATGGATAAAGCGATTTGCGTCGTATAGCCCAATCAAACACACATGAACCCCATAATCATTGCTCTTGACGTTGACACTGCAACCCAAGCACGCGCCATTGTGGACGCCACAGCCGCTTCAGTTGAAATCTACAAAGTTGGAATGGAACTTTATGCCGCCGCAGGCATGGAGTTTGTTAAAGAACTGATTGCCCGCAACAAGAAAGTTTTCCTTGATATGAAGTTCTATGATATCGGCGAAACAGTGAAGCGAGCTGTTAAACAGGTTGCGCAAAGTGGAGTCAGCTTGCTCACTGTCCACGGTAGTGAGGCTGTGATGCGGGCTGCAGTGCAAGGGCGCGAGGGATCAAACCTGAAGCTTTTGGCGGTAACAGTTCTTACCAGTTTCGACAAGACAGATCTGGCGGATTTAGGCTACAACTGCACGGTGGAAGAGCTTGTAGAATTGCGAGTGAACAAGGCCATGGCAGCAGGTGTTGACGGCTTAGTGTGTTCGCCCCTGGAAGCTGCCCGCGTGCGGTCGCTCACCGGACCCACAGCCATTTTGGTAACTCCTGGCGTTCGTTCGGCAGGTGCAGCCAAAGGCGATCAGAAGCGCGTAGCTACTCCGGCAGAGGCGATGGCTGCCGGTGCTACTTACTTAGTCATCGGCCGTCAAGTTACGCGTGCCGCAGATCCCGAGCAAGCCGTTATAGACATATTGGAAGAATTGAAGATTGGTTTGGCCCTTTAGCCAACGTTAATGCCTGGCGATGCTCCGCAAATACAGGCCGCCAATTTCTCCCACCGCAGCCACAATCGCCCATGGCTGCCAGTGCGACATCGCGCCGCCACTGAGCGGAAATTCCGCAGCCCAGCCTAAGTCAGTTCCAATGGCCCAAGCGGCCATCGCTCCGGCAACCACAGCGCCGGAGGTAAGCATGAAGCTGCACATCCATTCCACGTCCACCAATGTCATTGTGATATAGCTGCTCTTGGTCTTCATACATCCAAGGACGCAAAATGATAGCCCAAAGTTGCCGAATTATTCGTCAGAGGGCAGATTGCCGTAACGGTTCAGCGCATACGAACAGCCCTGAATGGCTATACCGAGTGCAAGCCAAACCTGCCAATGTGAAAGAGGTCCAGTGGAAAATGCAAAGCCCTGCGCCAGACTCAAGTCTGTCGCCAGTCTCCAACAAGCCAACGCGAATGCCATTAACGCGATCGGCGCAAGTAGCGCGGCAGCTACAAGTGCGGCCTTTTTGTTCTTGCCTTTAACTTTACGGATTGGTGGCCCTTGGCCCAATTGAAGGCGTACCTTCATAATTTGCCGCTCAGAGATTCCTAGTCTACCAGGATTTGCGTTACATTGTGTCTATGCGAAAGTTGAATACCGCGATTATCGGCACTGGATTCATGGGCCATGTTCACACCGAGGCTGTACGCAGGTTGGGAAATGTGGAAGTGGTCGCAGTTGCCGGCAGCTCCGATGGATCTGCCAAAAAGTTTGCTGATTCCTTGAATATCCCCCGGTCCACTGGCGACTATCGCACTTTGATAGACGACCCCACCATTGACGCGGTGCACGTGCTTACTCCCAATGCCATGCATCATCCAATGACTATGGCCGCGCTTAAAGCCGGCAAGAATGTGCTTTGCGAAAAGCCGCTGACTGTAACTTCGGCTGAAGCCAGAGAGATGCTGAAACTGGCGGAGAAGAAAGGCCTGG
Source organism: Bryobacterales bacterium (assembly GCA_038220135.1). Classification (GTDB taxonomy): domain Bacteria; phylum Acidobacteriota; class Terriglobia; order Bryobacterales; family Bryobacteraceae; genus JANXSF01. Next base: position 4,444 of record JBBRJC010000218.1, read on the forward strand.
TACATGCGGTTTGCCATAATCTTCGTTACTATCCAGTGGTGCAGCACATCCGCCAATTGATTGCTTCCGGAGATCTGGGAACGGTGCTGCATGTGCAAGGCACTTATTCGCAGGATTGGTTGCTTTATGATACCGATTACAATTGGCGCATTGAAGCAAAGTCAAACGGCGCGCTTCGGGCCATGGGCGATATCGGCTCCCACTGGATGGATATGATTCAGCACTTGACTGCGCTGCCCATTACTTCGGTCTGCGCAGATCTGGCGACGTTCCACAAAACTCGCCGCCGCCCCAAAGTTGCCATTCAGACTTTCGCCGGCAAAAAGCTGAAACCTTCCGACTATGAAGAGGTGCCAATTACCACCGACGATTACGGTGCTGTTCTTTTGCAACTGGGCGATTCCGCGCGCGGGGCCTTTACCGTAAGCCAGGTTGCGGCTGGTTGCAAAAACAAGTTTGCGTTTGAAATTTACGGCACTAAGTTGGGTGTGGCCTGGAATCAGGAGCGTCCCGATGAACTTTGGATTGGACGGCGAAACGAACCCAATATGGTTTTGCTTAAGGATCCGAGCCTGCTGAAAGGACCAGCCGCCGGTTTTGCCGACTTGCCCGGCGGCCATAGCGAAGGGTACGACGACTCGCACAAGCAGTTGTATAAGCGCTTCTATGCACGCATTACCAATCCGAAGATTGCCATTGATTACCCGACGTTCGAGGATGGGGTACGCGGCATGGTGCTGCTTGAAAAGGTACTGCAGAGTTCCACAAAGCGTGCCTGGGTGAAAGTGTAATTGATTCAACCCGATTGAGGCAAAATGGCGTACTTTGGGCAAAGCACAGAGTACGCCATATTACTAGGCCGCAAGAGAATCGCGACCTGCAGAACGAAGCCAATATTACCGCGCGAGCATGGCCAATGAGTATCCGCCAATAGCTATACCAACTTAGCAACAATTCACTCCGGCGTTTTAATTTTCAAGTGCAAACAAAGTGAATCACTGAACTTTGTAAACTGTATTTCCAGCATTATCAGGTACCTGCCGAAATCGATCGGGTAGCACTTGCCACACTCCTGATAACTTTTGAATCAGGAAGACAAATCGCTGGCCAGCGTACTTCCCAACAAATCTAGTCCGCGCGGAGATCCAATTTAACCGGCGTTTTGAATCGAATCCGAATCGCAAACATGGCGGGGGCCGAGAATGCGAGCTGAAAAGCAGGCTGCTTGGGCGGCAGCCGACAGGGTGAAATTCTGAAGCGCCGGTTGTAATCAATCTCGTTCGCGAGGCCGTAGTCCATCCCGATAATGAGTCTTAGGGAGCGATCCATAAACTTTGCGGCAAGTTGTGAGTTTTCCTAAGGAATTCTTGCAGTTCGGCGATAAGGAGGTAGAGGTACTATGCGGCATGGCTTATAACTGGTTGCAATTTCGGGTTCTAATTCTGTTGGTTTTTCTGTTCGGCTCTACTGCCCTTGCGCAGCAAACGGACGAACTAAAGCCATCGCCCACCGAATCCAGGGATGATCCATTTTCGTTAGACATGAATTCGCTGCTCAACCTCAAAATCACCACAGCCTCCAAGTTTTCTGAAAAACTGACTGAAGCAGCCGCAATGGTTTCTGTTGTTACAAAGGATGAACTGCAAAGGTTCGGTGGCTTTACGCTGCGTCAAATTCTAGAGCGCGTTGCCGGATTAAACGGATCGACAAGTCAGTTTATAGATCGAAGTATTATCGCGGTACGTGGGGATCAAACCCGTGCCGATGGTGGGCACGTACTTATACTGATTAACGGCCGTCCAACCCGCGAAGGTGGGCAGGGCGGAATAGTCAGCGACATACTTGAATCTTTTCCAGTAAGGGTGCTGGAACGGATAGAGGTGGTCAAAGGTCCAGGATCGGTGCTTTACGGATCCGATGCATTTTCCGGTGTCATTAATTTGATCACTCGCAAAGCCGACGGGATGGAAGTTGACTTAAG
>JBBRJC010000219.1:0-6420 GCA_038220135.1 Bryobacterales bacterium
AACTTCGATAACGTGCCGGTGACCAAGAATTCCTATGTCTATAACGTGTCCGACAATTTCTCAATCGTGCATGGCAAGATGACCACGAAGTTCGGTTTCGATTTCCAGTCGATTTACGCCCCGACCTTTGCAACGCTCGACGGGCGAGGTTCTTTCGGCTTCACCGGCGTGTTCACGCAGAATCCACAGCGCCGTCCCGGTAGTGGCAGTTCCATTGCCGATCTGTTGCTGGGAGTGCCTAATTCCGTCACCGTTGGCACGCCGTCAGATGCGAACGAACGCACCCGCAACTATTATTTCTACGTGCAAAACGATTGGAATCTTACGCCGCGTTTGACACTGAATACAGGCGTGCGTTATGAAATCACCAGTCCTTATTGGGACGATAATAACCGCCTTGCGAACCTGGTGATTGACGCTGGCAATCCGCTGTATGGGCAATATCTGGTTGCTGGTGATTCGCGCGTGCCTCGTTCTTTGCAAACCACGGATCGCAATAATTTCGCTCCGCGCATTGGCTTCGCATATAAGGCCCCGAAAGGTATTGTGCTTCGAGGCGGCGGTGGCATTTTCTTTGCACAGGATGAGGCGTTCGGTGTCAGCCAGCGTCCCACAAATAATCCGCCGTTTGTCGGCTTTGGTGGCTACGCAGTTGTCAGTGATCAGTTAAATATTTCCAGTACAATTCCGCTTAGCACGGCGCTTCCTACACGCCCTGCGGCACCAGATCCGAAGACATATAAATTCGATCCCAAAGCGACAGTGCAGATCCGCAGTTGGCCAAGCCGCTACACCATCCCCTGTGTTGAGCAGTGGAATTTGAGTGTGCAAAAAGCGATCACCAAAGACCTGGTTTGGGAGATCGGCTATGTCGGCAATCATGGTGTGAAATTGTATGGTGCCTATGAAGGCAATCAGCCTGTGCCAGCCGCCGGCACCGTCACTTCGCGCAGGCCGCTTTCAGCCATTACTTCGGCCAGCATTCTGCGGGTTGAACCGTGGGTGAATAGCAGCTATCACGGCATCAGCACGCGCATGGAACGGCGCTTTTCCAGCGGTTTCAGCATGCTGGGCGTCTACACATTTGGACGCGCGCTGGACATGCAAACCACCATCGATCTTTGCGACGGATGCACCAATTCCAGCGGAAGCGGCGCCATTGTTGACACCCGTAACCGCCGCCTGAATTACGGCCTTTCCGATTCGCACATGGCCAGCCGCTTTTCGTTGAATGGCTTTTGGGAATTGCCCTTTGGCAAGGGGCGCAAGCTCTTCACGCAAGGCTTGCCCTCAATGCTTGCAGGAGGCTGGGCGCTAAGTGGCATCACCACCATTTCCGGTGGTGTGCCCTTCACGCTGAATCTGAATTTTGACAACGCGAACACTGGAAATACGAACTGGCCCAATCGACTGAGTAACGGCAAGCTGGATAACCCGGCTGTTGGACGATGGTTCGATACAGCAGCATTCGCCTTCCCTGCGCAATATGTGCAGGGCAACGCCGGTCGCAATATATTGACCGGCCCGGGCACAGTTTCTACCGACGCCTCATTGCAGCGGAATTTCCGTTTCCTGAAAGCTGAATCTTCTCGCGTGGAGTTTCGTGCCGAAGCGTTTAACCTATTCAATACGCCGCAACTGGGCCAGCCCGGAGTGGCCTTGGGGAATGCCAGTTTTGGCATTATCAGCAGCACGAGCCGCCCCAGTCGCCAATTGCAATTGGGGTTGAAGTTGGTGTTCTAGGCGTTCAACTGTTACGCCTAAGAAACAAGCGCAAAACGGACTCACTGCGGCGGAGGCACTTCTTAAATGCATCGCGCCACGCCGAAGCTGCCTTTGCACTAACTAACTATTCCGCCATGGTTTGAAACCCAATGGACATTTGTCGCTTGAAAACATTGTGGAGCAATACTGGTGGGAGTCGCTGCGGGCTCCACCCCAAATTTTCCAGGTATGAGCCTGTATGGAACTCTCCTGCCAGATACTCGGTCTTTTCCAGAATATTGGCACCAAAGAGAATTTCGTATTCCATCCCTTCGCACTCAATCTTAAGGAGTTTGCAGCGACTGATCTGGTGCATTGCAAACACCTCATCCAGGGTGATGGTGGCGAGGCCAGTGACTTCTGCGCCAGCGTTTGAAGTTTCGTAAACCGCACGTGCTCCGCCGGTGTTCTGCGGATTCGTCTTCATGTTCAACAGGCGGTTGTCGTTTGCGATGGCTTTCGGCGAGAGCACGACATTTGCAACTCCATTCATCGTCAGGTAATCGATGCAATTTCCGAAGTTTGCGGGGCAAGGCTCGAACGAATAAATAGCGATACCGGGCCAGCGTTTAGCCAAATACAGGGCACACAGGCCAATGTGAGCGCCAATCTCGACGACGATTTCTCGCTCGTCGAAAGGCATTCGCTGGAGTCGATAGTCGTCTGCCAGCAACGCCCAGGCAACCCAGTCGGCACTCATAGAGTCTGCTTCGTCGTATGCGCTTAATGAGATGCCGTGAATGTTGTAGCGATGAAGCACTGTTATGAGCGAAGTCTTCGCAGGGTGGTTGATGATGTCATGGGCTTTCTGTGTTGGCCAAGATACCAGCTTAGCGATGAACCGAATCCGATCGAGCAGTTTAAGAAGATCGGCCAACTGCGATCAAAGCTCTAATATACTTTTTCTCCACTTCTCACCCTTCGATCGTTATAGAATTAGCCCCATGTGCCTCCGATATTTTGCGCCACTCTTATTCGTTGCCACTGCCTTTGCGCAGCAACCACCAGCTCCTCCGTCAATTCCTGACGAACTCACAGCCACTCTCGACGTTGAATATTCGCGCGTCGGCGAGCGCGTTGCCATGGACATCATCCGGCCCAAAACGCCCGGCCCAAACCCTACTATCCTCGCCATCCACGGCGGAGGATTCCGCGCTGGATCGCGCGCTTCATACATTCCGCTTTGCATCAAATTGGCACGGCAGGGCTATACTTGCGCCACCGCCAGCTACCGCCTCTCTCCGCGCTCGCAATTTCCCGGTGCCGTTGAAGACGTCAAGGCTGCTGTGCGCTTCCTCCGTGCTAACGCCGCGAAATTCAACATCGACCCCGACCGCATCGGCGCTACGGGTGGTTCGGCCGGCGGTCACCTTGCTTTAATGCTCGGGCTCACTGGTTCCACTCGCTTGTTTGAAGGCACCGGTCCCAACCTCGATCAATCCAGCGCTGTGCAATGCGTTGCTGAATATTATGGTCCCACCGACTTCACGCAATCCTATGGAAAGAGTGTTGACGCTGCTGACGTGCTGCCGCTTTTCATCGGCAACGACTTGCAGCACAATCGCGAGTCGCATTTGAAAGCCAGTCCTCTCTTTTACGTCACGCCCATGTCCGCGCCTATCCTTGCAATTCATGGGACAAAAGACGCTTATGTTGCCCATGAACAGTCCGTCTGGCTGGTTGATAAATTGCGGGCGGCTGGTGTTGATGCCGAACTGGAATCGATTGAAGGGGCAGGGCACGGTTTCAGGGGTGCCGATCTAGCGCGCGCCGAGGCCCGTTTGATGGCTTACTTCGACAAGAAGCTGAAGAGCAAGGAACAGATGATCATCATCTCCGATCACGGCCCGAAGAAAGAAGTGGTAGCTATGCACTGGCCTTCAGGACGCGTCGCATGGACTGTGCCCAATGGCGGAAGCCACGACGTGCAACCGCTGCCCGGTGGCGGTGCGCTATTCAGCTTCGCATCTGCGCATAAGGTGGTTGAGGTGGACGCGAATCATAAGGAAGTGTGGACTTGCTGCGACGGATTGGATCACCCGTTGGCCGCGCAACGCCTGCCCAATGGCAACACGCTAATTGGTGATGCCAAGGTGGGGCGCGTGATTGAAGTGACGCCAGAGAAGAAAGTGGTGTGGGAATACAAATCTGACGACATTGCGAACATGCGTAGTCGCAATGCGAATCGCACCGCTGCCGGGACGACGTTGATCGCTGTGGAGGCGGTGGGGAAGTTGATTGAAGTAGACCAAAGCGGCAAAATTATCTGGACCTATCAGACGGAAGATAATAAGCGTCGTCTTTATGTGGGCCATCGTTTGGAGAACGGAAATACCATGATCAGCCTCAGTGATCCTGGAGAAGTGATTGAGGTGGACAAGTGGGGAAAAGTGGTGCGCAGTATCGGCGGCAAGAATCTCGGGTTCGCCTTTGGCTGGGCTAGCGGAATCGACATTTTCCCGAATGGCAACTGGCTGATCAACGACTATACTGGACGGCGGATTGTGGAAGTGGATAAGGCTGGAAATCTGGTAAACGAGCTCCGCATGGGACCTCGAACTGTGGCTAGCTTGGCCGTAATTAACTAGGTAGTGGGTGGGAGGTGGCGATCAAGTGCCACCTCCTTTTAGAATTTTCTTATCTGTTGATAATGCTCACCCGGAACATTGGCTTTGTTTTCTCGGCAGCCTCTTGTTCAAAGTTCTGCGCTGTCTTCGCCGGATCATAATCACGCCATAACCACTCCATAGCTTCTGGCAGCTGGGCATTGCCGTGCGAACCGTTGTGCGTGCCCCGTCCAAAGCTGAGGTGGAAATCGTAATTCATCATTTTTAGAGAATTTGCCATCTGTATGTTCTGCAATGGCCATGAGCCATGGTTGTTCTCAAGGTCGTTCCAGCCATCCTGAAGCCAGGTCCGGATATTGCGTTTGGGCTCTTTGCGGATTTTGTTCGGATAGACGTTACCGCCATCGATCACGCCTGGCTTCCACTGGATGCTGGTGAAGCTCCCGATTCGGCTCAACACACGAGTAAACTGTTCAGGTTGTTGCCACGCCGCGTTGAAAGCGCAGATCCCGCCAGAGGAGTTGCCAGCAATGGCTCGGCTGTATCCGTCAGTACGGAGTTTGTACTTCTTGGCGACCTCGGGAAGAATTTCTTCCATAAGGAACCTGGGATAAGTGTTGTCCACTGTGTCGTACTCGATTGAGCGCCATGCACGTTCACCTACTTTTCCGGGTGAAATGAAGATGTGGATCATAACCGGGATCTTCTTTTTGTGGGTAAGGTTATCGAACACAATCTGAGAGCGTGAATTTTCGCGAGCGGTCATTCCCTGACCGTCTTGCCAAATCATTACTGCGGCAGGATTCGACGCATCATATTGCGCAGGAACGTAAATCCAGTAGTCGCTTACGAGTCCCGGATAGACCTTGCTGTTGTGGACAATCTTTTCGCTCAGAGTACCTTTTGGAACGCCCGTCTGTTCGTAAGAATCAGGGCCAAAAGCTGGGAAATCGGTACGTCCGCCAAATTTCTTGCCGTCCACTTCGTAATGGAAGGAGTGAAGTGTTCCGGTTTCCAGTTTCGCTTTCGCGGTCCAGACGTCTCCGGACTTCTCCAGTTTTGGTCCAGGGACTTCGTCGATGAAAAGCTTGGGTATTCGTTCCATCTTAATCGCGAACATGAAATTGCCCTGTTCGCCGGAAAATGCCGTACCGTTGGCAATTTCCTCTGGTTTCATTGTAGAAAGCGACTGAGCTGCCAGCGTTGCAGCAAGGCTAAGAGAGACGAGCAAAAACCGTGTCAATGAGATACTCCTTCAATTGGATGTCAAAGGCCTTGGTGTTTTGCACAGGGCCTGTGGCATTAGTATTGTATGCGACAGCATAGGCCGCGCGCCGGGCTGGAGCAAGCCCCACTCTTGAGATAAACGCGTTCTGATCACCGGCATGGCCGACAAGTTTTACCGGTCCGCGCTGCGTGATGAAAAAACCCAAACCAATGGACTCTTTGTCTTCGGCCGGCAAAATGGGCCGCCACATTTCCTCGAGCGACTCAGGCTTGAGAATTGATTGACCCTGCCCTGCCAGTGAGGCGAGGTAAAGACCCATGTCCGATAGCGGTGCGTTTAGTCCGCTATTTGAAGTGGTAACTCCTGCGTCGATATCGAACGGAGCTGAACGCAAGCGTCCTCTTTCGCGGTAATAGCTTTGAGCACGATTGGCTAGCATGGGTGCGGCAGTCTTGTTAAAGAAACTCAATTTCATACCAAGTGGCTCGAAGATGTTCTTCTTGATATAGGTGATGAAAGGTTCTCCCGTAAGTTCTTCGATCGCGCGTCCCAAGAATAAGATTGCAAGATTCGAATAGGAGAATTTCGTACCCGGGGCAAAGAGGATATCGGTCTCGGGCAGCTTGGTGACCAGTTGTTGCCATGCTTTGGGGCTTGTTTGGTCCCAAGGAGTTGGCCAAAGCCAGGTTCCGGCTCGCAAGCCAGAGGAGTGGCTTAGAACGTGACGTATGGTGATCGCCTCCATCGGTCCAAATGCGTTTTTCACCGCCAGGATTTCCGGGCAATATTTCGACATCGGCTCATCGAGCTTTAGCAGTCCCCTGTCCCGGAGTTGGAGGATACCAATACTGGTCATCGTCT
>JBBRJC010000220.1:0-6419 GCA_038220135.1 Bryobacterales bacterium
CACGGACTCATCGAATTTCTCGCGCAGCATGCGGCGATAATCGGCATCGGTGACACCGGGTTCGGCGGCTTCAGCGGGGTAGGGCAGCTTCCAGTATTGGCCCTGCTCTACTTTGCCGCTTTCTGCATCGTAAATCAGCCACGAACCTGGCGGGAGCTTTTGAATACCCAGGTAGGGACTGCGAGGATCAGGAATATAAGAAAACTGGAAATACTGGCGCAGAGCGGCGTTGTCGATTTCAAGTGGCACTCCAGCCACGCGCAGGCACTTCAGTTCGCTCCCGAAATGGAGGCCATCGTTGGTGATCGAATAATAGAGTGGCTTCTTGCCAAAACGATCTCTGGCCAGCAGCAGTTTCCGTGTCTTGCTGTTCCAAATGGCAAAGGCGAACATGCCCCGAAGCTTGCTGATTCCTGCGGCGCCTTCCTGCTCGATAAGGTGGAGAATTACTTCAGTGTCGCTGGCTGTACGGAATTGATGGCCCTGCTTCAGCAAGTTCTCCCGCAACTCTCGATATTGATAGATTTCCCCGTTGAAGACGATCCATAAGCTATCATCTTGATTGGAGATCGGTTGGTGGCCAGTGGACAGATCGATGATGCTGAGCCGCCTCATTCCGATGCCGCATGGACCATCGACGTGGATACCCTGATCATCGGGGCCACGGTGAATGATGGCCTTGCACATGGCGTCGACCACGCTCTCACGGGCCTCACCTTTTCGAGTTACGTAGCCGGCTATGCCGCACATATATGGGGTGGGGTCAACAAGGAAGCTATTTGACCTTACATCAATTATCGCAGAGCTTGTTTTATGCCGCGTTGGCGTAGTCCCAAAGAAATCTTATTTCGTTTGCGTCAGGAAGGCGCAAACTTGCTCTATTATTTGAAGCCCCCTAGTGCTCCGGTGGTGGAGATGGAGCCATTGCTGCCTGCTGCCAAAGAGGCTGTGGAAGCGCTGCGAAACACTTCTTACGCTGCTGAAGTGCGTCTGATTGCCGAACAGATCATGGCGCACAAGTTCCCACTTCTAGGTGGTGTTTTGGACACTGGTAAGGAGATTCACTGGCGGCGCGACTATCGATCGGGCATTGAAACTGAGGCGAAATATTTTCGTTTTGTGCCTTATCTGGATGCTTCCAGAGCCGGGGATCACAAAAATATTTGGGAATTGAGCCGTCATCAACACCTGGTGCTGCTGGCACAGGCTGGATTATTCAGTGGCGAGAAGCGCTATTGGCAGGAAATTACTCGTCAATTGGAGAGCTGGTGGGAGCAGAATCCCTATGGCCGTGGCATCAACTGGTGCAGTGCGCTGGAAGTGGCATTTCGGTCTCTAAGCTGGATTTGGTTGATGCAGATGGGACGCGGACATCTGGACGACGCGACGATCAAGAAGTTGCGAGTGGGTCTGTTCCAGCATGCTAATCATTTAGCGAATAATCTGTCGGTCTATTTTTCACCAAATACGCATTTGCTGGGTGAGGCCGTGGCGCTTCATGCGATTGGGTCGTTGTGGCAGGGGTGGCCGCAATCGGCTGCTTGGAAGGCTACTGGGTGGCAAATCGTTGCTGAGGAAATGATGCGTCAGGTGGGCGAAGATGGCGCCCACTTTGAACAATCTACCTACTATCACGTGTACGCGCTGGACATGTTCCTGTTTCATGCGAAGTTGTGTGGCACGAACCCTTATCCGCAGAAGCTTGTGAAAATGGCCGAGTATTTGGAATCTGTGATGGGACCGGCGCGACGGCTCTCCTTTTTTGGGGATGACGATGGAGGGAGGGTTTTTTATCCTTACGGGCGGCACGATGAATATGGCCGGGCAACGCTGGGGGCGTGTGCTCGCTATTTGAAGGCCGATTTCGTGCATTCTTATGAGGATTTGATGCCTCATGCGGTATGGCTGTTGGGGAAGAATGCACTGGTTCAACCGCCAGGGACCGGAGCCAGGGCATCGCGAATGTTTCCGAAAACAGGGATGGCATCGCTGGTTTCTAAAGATACGCATGTGTTGATGGATGTTGGCGGGTTTGGGCCGTGGAGCGCAGGACACAGCCATGCCGATGCTTTGAGTATTACGCTTCGGCAGGGTGAGGAGGAGATACTGGTTGATTCCGGTACCTATACTTACGTTGGCGATCTGGCGATGCGCAATTTGTTTCGCGGCACTGGGGCGCACAACACCGTTAGGATTGATGGATTGGATCAAGCCGATGCGGTGGGTGCATTTGCCTGGGCTGGGCGGCCTGAAGTAAAATTGCTGGCTTTCAAGGCTACTGACGAAGAAGATCTGGTGGATGCGGAATGCCGCTACCGTGGATTTCGTCATCGGCGGAGATTGCAATTTCGTAAACGCGATGGCGTGGTGCTGATTGAGGATCGGGTGGAAGGGCCAGCGGGTGAGCATTTGGTGGAACAGTGCTGGCATGCCGGGGAAAGTGTGGAGTTGGTGCGGCCGGGGTGCTATCGAATCGGCAAGTTTGTGCAGTTGCATTTGCCGGGAGAAACGGAATTCGCTTTTGATGGATTGCGGTCTAAGGCGTTTGGGGAAATGGAACATACGGTTGTGGTGCGTGTGAAACGAAAGGGCCCTTTGCCACTAGTGGTTGGGGCGGTAATTGCGTATTCTGGATCGCCGCAGGTGTCGGTGGCTGAAAATGGCGGCGAAGTTTCGTTCACCATAAATGGCACGGTTTTTCGATTTGGGAAGTGAGAGGGAGAGGCGGACGATGAAGCGGAAATATTGGTTGCTGGCTATTGCTGCGGTTTTGTATCTGGCGATTCTGATCGCCCATATTCAGACGCGGCGGCCCTGGAATGATGAGGCGTGGTTTGCGATTCCGGCGGAAAACCTTGCGTTTAACGGGTTTATGGGCATTACAAATTATGAATCTGCTGGAACGGGCATGACCAATGTAAATCGCTATGCCTTCATCTTCTTTCCGTTGAATGTTGTGGTGTTGGCTGGCTGGTTTAAGATTGCCGGCTCCAGTTTATTTGCAGTTCGAATTCTTTCCTCATTCTTTGCGATGGGATTGATTGCGGTTTTCTTCTTTTTGATCAAACGCTGGACGCAAAGCGAGACCATTGCCTGGATCACTTTGGGCCTGCTTACGGTGGACTATCAAATGATGGTGGCCGCTTCATTTGGCCGCTATGAGCCGTTGGTGTCCTTGTTGGGTTTTGGGGGCTACTATGCTTATCTGGCGTTGCGAGAACGTGATTTGCGCTGGGCACTTGCGGTGTCGAATGCGCTGATCTGCCTGTGCGGCATGACGCATCCAAATGGGTTGATGTTCTTTGCAGGGTTGGCTTTTCTGATTTTGTATCATGACCGGTCGCGTCTGGATTGGGGCCATATTGTGTGGGTTGGTGTTCCCTATCTACTTGGTGCTGCGGCTTGGGGCAACTTCATTATGAAGAGCCCGCAGGATTTCCAGAATCAGATGCGCGCGAATTCGTTCAACCGCATCGGCTTGGCTGATCCGATTGGAACTATTCATCGGGAAATGGTTCGCTACTTGTCAGCGTTTGGCTTTTCTGAGGGGCATAGTGCGGGTTTGAGTGGGCCGTCACAACTGAAAATTATTGTATTGTTCGCCTACATTTTTGGGGTGATTTGGGTGGCGGCTTCGAAGAAGCTGCGCAGTCAATCCGGGATCAAAGTACTGTTGTGGCTGACGTTGATTCATCAGCTTTACTTCACGTTCATTGAGGGCATTAAGTTCACCTACTATGTGGTGCACATGGTGGGCTTGTTGAGCTGCCTGCTGGCGATTGCCGTGTACGACATTTGGAGCAATCGGCGATTACCCAAGTGGATAATAGTTGGGGCGCTTGCTTTGATTGCTGTGCTGCAAGTTGGCGGAGTGCTATTCCGGATCCGCGGGGACACGATGCACAAAGGGTACGTTCCGGCGATTACCTATATTGAGCAGCATGCCAAACCAACCGATCTTGTGATGGCCAGTTTGGAAATTTGTTTCCAGTATGGTCTTCGTGACAATTGGGTGGATGACATTCGCTGGGGCTTTTATAGCGGCAAAGTGCCGAAGTATCTTGTTTTGGAAGAGGCCTATGAGGGGAACCTGCCTGGATTCCGTAGGCAATTGCCAAAGCTCGCTGATTTCATGGAGACTCGTCTGAACAATGAATACAGTCTTGTTCATGATCAGGGCGGATACAAGATTTACGAGCGAAAACAAGGTCTGTAATCCGTTGTGCCGTACAGGTTTGCTGCGCAAATGACGATAATTAAGTCAGAGTAGAACCGCATTTAAGATGAAGCTTTCAGTCGTCATTCCAATTTATAACGAAGAACAAGTGCTGCCGCTCCTTTTGGATGCACTGATTCCGGTGGTGAGCAACATTGATCGTTGGGACTATGAATTGGTTCTGGTGAACGATGGAAGCCGGGACCGTTCGCTGGAGATGCTGCGTGAGGCGGCGTATGGGAATCCGCGGATCAAAGTCCTCAGCTTCGCTCGTAACTTTGGACATCAGCCGGCGGTGACTGCGGGACTTGATTTTGCGGATGGCGATGCGGTGGTTGTAATGGATGCTGATTTGCAGGATCCGCCAGAGCTGCTGATCGATATGGTGAAGTTGTTTGAGCAGGGGTTTGATGTTGTTTCACCAAGACGGGCATCACGCGAGGGCGATTCGTTTTTCAAAAAGACCACAGCTGCTGGCTTTTACTGGCTGATGCAGAACATGGTGGACAAACGCATTCCTTCTGAGGTTGGCGATTTCCGCTTGTTCAGCAAGGCTGCGGTTCAGGCTATTCGTCGATTTCGAGAGCAGCATCGGTTCATGCGTGGATTGGTTGCGTGGCTTGGATTGAAGGAAGCGGTGTTGCCGTTCCATCGCAAACAGCGGGCTGCAGGGGAAACCAAATATCCGTTACACAAGATGTTGCAGTTCTCCTGGACGGCGATCAGCTCCTTTTCGGCTTTGCCATTGCAGTTTGCCATCGTCATGGGGCTGCTTGCCTGCGGGGCTGCCTTTGCGTATCTGGTATTTATTGCTTTTGCTTTTCTGTTCTTGAAGCAAATGGTGCCTGGCTGGACCTCGCTGGTTTTCCTGATTTGCTTTTTCTCTGGGATCACGTTGCTTTCGCTTGGAATGATTGGCGACTATATCGCGAAGATTTATGACGAAATCAAGCAGCGGCCATTGTACGTTTTGGGTGAAGTGCACAATATGCCTGGGATCGTAGCTGAGCCCGAGCGCGTGGTGATTTTGCCAGCGCGGTTGCTGGATTAACCTGGCTTCTGACGTCTTATTGTCAACTGTGGCGCGGACATTCGGGCCTGCCGAGTCGGCACTCTTGCCGTCGCTGTTTGCAAGGGCATTGGCGTATATCCTTTGGTCCGAAATCCATTCCCGAGTATTTCCGAGGCACCGAAGCTAATTTAGAGCCGTCCCATAGCTAAAATCGTCAATCAACACACCTCGGCGCTCACCAAAACTTGACCACTTGTGCTCAATTAGAGTTGACCAGCCCAGGAGGCGCCCCTTGGCCCGTAAGGCATAGGTGGGCAAAGACGTTATCATCCCCGGCCACGCCGGGTTGGTGGGTCGTTTCTCGTGAGCATACCCGGGTAATTTCTCGCGAGCGCCGAAGATCAACACAGGGGTTCAACGCAATTTCCGACTCCATCATAGATGGCCTTATTGCCCCAAAATGGCCCAACCGCCTCATTTTGATGTTTCGTGAACTTAAACTATTAGACGAGATTCTCGCATTCCAGGCTAGGAGGCGATAACTTGACCCGACTTAGGTGCTTCGTTTTAAACTCGATAATTTTCGCGCGGAATTGTCTCTTGAAAATACCGGCATACGGGACAAGCTCTAATTTACAGAGTAACTTCGGAATTCAGGATTAACCTGAGTTCCGAAGTTGAAAAGTCTGGTAGTCATCTGTGGCGCGGACATTCGTGTGTGCCGAATTGGCACCCTTGCCGTCGCTGTTTGCAACGGTATTTACGAATAACCCTTGGTGCGAAATCCAACCGAGGCACAGAAATCTAACGCACATAGCAACTTCGGAATTTAGGATTAAGGAACCAGGCTCCGGTAGAGGTTCTTCCACTCATTGGCGATAGCTGCTCCAGTATATTTCCGGCATTCCAATTTCCCGGCATCAGTGAGCCTTGTTGCGAGATTTTCTTCTTCTATTAGTCGAAGTGCCTGCTTGGCCATCGCGTGGTGGTCATTGACAGGAACTAGTAGTCCAGTGCGTTCATCATCGACGATATATGGCACTCCGCCCACCCCGGTAGAAACAAACGGCAATCCACAAGCGTAGCATTCCAGGATCGAACCGGGCATGTTGTCGATGTTGGGGCTCATTAGATAGATATCCGATTGGTCGTACAGTTCCTGCATTCTTTGTTGATTCACCAATCCAATGA
>JBBRJC010000221.1:0-6403 GCA_038220135.1 Bryobacterales bacterium
CAACATCTCCGCCGCCTCAGTCTGGCTGTAGCCTGAACCTTCCAGCACATCCAGAATCTTGGCTCGCTCGAAGTCGGCCACCATTTCATAGAGGCTTGCGTCGGCAGGCAGGTTGCCGCTGGAATCGTGGCGAATGCGCAATCCACCGGCTTGCAACACGGTATCGGGCAGCACAACCGCCGCCACAATTTGCGTCGTGGTCAATACTACGGCTCGCTCCACCGCGTTTTCGAGTTCACGCACGTTTCCGGGCCAGGCGTGTTCCATCAAAATCTGCGTCGCTTCCGGTTCGAACTCCAGCACGCTGCGGGCCTGGCTATCGAGAAATTTTTCATTCTCTCGGCAATACTTCGTGAAGAAGTGACTCACCAGCGCCGGAATATCTTCTTTCCGTTCGCGCAATGGTGGCAACTGGATGTTGATCACATTCAGCCGGTAATAAAGATCCTCGCGGAAGCGGCCTTCTTCCACCGAACGCTTCAAGTCTGAATTGGTCGCTGCAAGAATGCGTACGTCCACTTTCACCGTGTCGGTTGAGCCGAGCGGCATGAACTCGCGTTCCTGAATTACGCGCAACAATTTGGCCTGCGTTTCAAGGCTCACCGTGCCGATTTCGTCGAAGAAAATCGTGCCGGCATCAGCAGTTTCAAAGCAGCCTTTGTGCGTGGTGACGGCTCCAGTAAACGCACCTTTAACGTGACCGAAAAGCGTTGATTCCAGCAATTCAGTTGGCAGTGATCCGCTGTTAACGGCAATAAAAGAGTGCTCGGCACGCTGCGAGTTAGTGTGGATCGCTTTGGCGATCAACTCCTTGCCAGTGCCTGTTTCCCCAGTAATTAAGATCGTCGTCCGGCTGGTGGCAACCTGGCTCACCATATCGAGCACACGCAACATTCGTTCGCTTTTGCCGACGATATTGGGGAAGCTGTAGCGCTGCTTCATCGCGCGTTTCAGTTCGCGATTTTCATGCTCCAGCCGGCCTTTGGTGATCTGCCGGTCAATCTCAATGAGCAGCTTTTCGTTGTCCCACGGCTTTGAAAAATAATCGTTGGCACCGTTCTTCAGCGCCTGCACAGCAACGTCTAAAGAGCCATAAGCGGTGATCAGAAACACCGGGGTTACGGTGTTTCTGACGCGAAATTCCTGAAGGAAATCGATGCCCGATTTATCTGGCAGCATCAGATCGAGCAACACCAAATCGTAGGAGGTAACGTCCAGCATCGCCAGCCCTTCATTGGCAGTGGCTGCCTGGTCTACGCGGTAGTTTTCCAGAAGCAGAAGGGTTTCCAGCCCTTCGCGGATATCTTCTTCGTCATCAACAATGAGGATGCGAGCCCCAGGGGCGTTCGGCGCTTCAAGCATTTACCGCGTTCCTCGCCAGAGGAAACTCAAGTTGGAACCGCGTGCCTTCACCTTGTCTGCTTTGAACATCAATTGTGCCACCATGCTCCTTTACGATACCGTATGTCACGGCAAGTCCGAGGCCCGTGCCCTTTTTCGGTGGCTTGGTGGTAAAAAATGGATCGTAGATACGGTTCAGAAGCTCAGCTGGAATACCTTGCCCGGTATCGGAAATTTGCACGCGTACAACGTTGTTTTCACTGAACGTGGACAGCTCCAAAACACCGCCACCTTCCATCGCATCGCGAGCATTCAGCACCAAATTCAAAAACACCTGCTGCAATTTTCCAGGATTACCTTTCACCATGCCCAGGTTCGAATCGAACGCCTGAAGCACTTTTACATGGCTTGAAGCCAATTGCGGAGTGACCAGAGAAATGGTCTCACTCAATACTTTGTTCAAATTCAGATCAACAAATTCGGTGGTCGAAGTACGTGAAAAATTGAGCAGCGAATTGACAATTTCGCTAGCCCTGAAGGTTTGCTTCGCGATCTTTTCGAGCAGTTTCGATTTGCTCTCATCACCCTGCACCTGCTTGGCAAGCATCTGCGCGTAAGTGGAAATTACCGCCAGTGGCGTATTCACTTCGTGCGCCACCCCTGCGGCCAGCAATCCGATTGACGTCAGTTTGTCGGCCTGTACCAACCGGCTTTCCAGTTCGGCGCGTTCGGTCACATCGTCGAAAATAATCAACTGGCCGATACGATCTCCGTCTTTAGATATCAACGGAGCAACGGCAATGTTCAACGTCGAAGCTGCAGAAACAGGTGAGGCAGGCAATTCAAACTTGTAAATGTTGTGAACCCCGGATTGATGCCGAATCCGGTCATAATGCTCCATGAACGTGTCAGGAAGCAGTTCACGCAAACGGCGTCCAATGGCTGCCTCACGAGGAATCCCGGTAAGCCGTTCAATCTGATTATTCCAGCTCTCAACTGTATCATCCAGATCAGCGGCCAAAATGCCGACATTGATCGATTCGACAATATTTTCGCTAAACTCTTTCAGTCGCTCGTACTCATCCGCCTTGCGTTGCAGTGAGCGGTACAGCCGTGCATTTTCGATTGCGATGCCCACGTACCCAGCCAAAGTCACCAGCAATTCAACATCGTCGCTCGAAAGAAAATCGCCTTTTTCAGTACGGCTCACGCCCATCCAGGCAATAGTCCGGCCACGGGCATTGCACGGTACGTAATAGGTAAGGTCCAGGTCTGCGATTGTATGACGCACGCTGGTTGGATAGCTGGCCATGCGCGCATCAAGGGCGCTGCGGGTGCGTTCAAAAAACAGGTATTGCCCATCTTCGGGCAATTGCAGGTAGCTCAAATCCATGATGTCCGGCACAGGCCGCTGCCAGCCGGCTGTCAGATACAAGCGGAACGATGTTGCTGTTTCATCTTCCAAAAAGAACGCCAAATGACGGATGGAAAGGGTGCGAATCAAGCGATCCGATACGGAGTTGAGGACACCATTCATATCGGTTTCAGTACTCAACTCTCGCGCAAATTCAATCAAAGTGCGGCGGTAATCGTAGCGATCTTTGTAGAAAACATAACGATCCAGCACTTCCTGAATCCAGTTGCGGATCGGTTGAAAGATGAACGTGGCGATTAAAATCGAAGTAACAACAGAAGCCGGCGAAAGATCGTCCAATTTACCCAACGTGACGATCAACCCATAGAAAACGCCTAAAACCGCAAGAGTGGCGATGGTATGCACATACCCTTGGTGGAAAATTACGTCAACGTCCATCAAGCGGTAGCGAATGATTGCATAAGCCCAGGTAAGCGGGATGAATAACAGAAACAGCACCGTCATTTCCATGTAGCCGTTCGGCACAATACCAAAGCTGTATGGAATGACGTAGCCGATGGTGAACGGCAGCGAACCAATCATGATGCCGTTGCGCAACCACTTCAACTGATTGCGAACAATCACGTCATCAGCAACCGTGCGCGATATGGCAAGCACGATCGCGCCTGCGATGTATCCGGCAGAGATAAAGGGCAACCACAAACGGTCTAGCAGCCAGCGCATTTCCACCAGCGGGTAACTACTTTGAATTGTGCCACTTGTGATCAGTAAAAAGAGCGTGGCAAAGGCAATGGCAGGCAAATACAGTATCGCCGCGCGCCAGAATTTCTTCAACCACGGCGGCGTTTCCGGAAAAGTTAGTGCAAAATGGAGAAATAGCGTTGGGACGATCAGACCAGCCAGGAAATTGCCGAAGTAGATCGCTTTGTCGAAGTTGTTCAGCTTGCCGGTATAGTGGAAAGTGAAAAGAACAAACGAAGCCAAACAGAGCAGAAAGAAGTGGATCGCCTTTTCTGCGGCACCGCGGCGAAAGTAAACGAACAGACCGACGAACAGGTAGGCAGCACCCACCAAGTACTGATAGTAAAGAATCGTGGGCGGACTATACTCACCCACAACTACTGCGAGTTTGATTTCCACAGGCACATTGCCTCGTCCAGCCCGAGGATCAATGCGCTCCACAAAGTAGTCGGCCTTCGTCCAGGCACCAATGCCTACTAAAACGCGGGCTACTTCGGTGGCTGTGTCAATTCGCGCTGAATGGATGCGGCGCAGAACATCGCCTTCTCGAATGCCGGCTTTGTCAGCAGGGCTGGCAGGTTGTACGTGATAAGCAACCACTGCCGGACGCGGAGGGGCACCTGGCAGTAGGGGCTTTTCCAACCGTTCAACCCAGGTAACTCCATCTTCAGGAATGCGAAATTTCTTTTGTTGCTGAAAATTCACGGCCGCAGCAATAACCAGGGCCATTGTCAGAATGACCAGGAGCGCGCCAAAGAATTGTCTTTTCAGTTCCCGCACAGAGCGAACCTACACTTCCCCGTTGGGTACAATGCAATTTTAGAGCCAAACTTCAACACTGCTTAAACTGCCTAAGAGTGCTTTATTTTCTAATAACTTAGCACAACCGGCACCACGTACGTTATTGTTTCTGGAATATAGCACTACGGGAAAGTGTAGAAGTTAGACACACTCTGGTTTACAATGTCCAACCTGAATTCTGAAGTTGCTGGGTGGGTGAGCCTCAGATGGATTTTGCATTTGGGTGAAGAGCGTCGGCAAAAGAGGCGGCGGCAGACTTTCTCGAATCAATTAACCTGAATTCCGACGTTGCTTTGTTAGTTCAATTTCGGTGCCTCGGGAATGGGTTTCGGTCACAGGGTTTCGTAAATAGCCTGGGTGAAGAGCGCCGGCAAAAGACCCGATGCGGCAGACACGAGTGTCCGCGCAACAGTTGACTGGTAGATTTGTTAAACTCCGGAATTCAGATTCAACCGTCATTCCGAATCGTTTTGAAAATGCGAAAGCCCACCGCAATGGTGGGCCCTCGAATTCAAAAATAATGCTGGCGCGATTAGTCGCCGTTGAATTGGAACGTACCAACGAAAGCGCTGCGCTTATCCGGGCTGGACCAAGTGGTTCCCAGTGCGTCACCCTTGAAGCTGTGACCGATTGCGTAGGCAGGCATGGCGTGTTCCAAATCGGTCAGCGGCTGATACCAAACCAGTTCATTGGAACAGAGGTGGTCGCCGTTGATGATTGGACGAGTTTCAATCGCAGCCAGTTTGCCAGCTTTCATCGTCGCTTTGGAAGTGTGTACATCGTTGTTTTCGAATTCCAATGTCACCGGAGCATACTCGACACGAACGATGTTATGCAGCAGATCTTTGGACATGCGCTTGGCGAAATTCTGAAGAGCAATGCGCTGTTCCGGATTGGCCTTTTCGTCGATGATTAAAACCGACTTCACAGGGTAGGAAGAGTGATGATAATCACCAAGAGTGGCCGAGGCTTTGATGGCGGCAACAACGCCCAGCCCATCCAGCTTCACGCCATCAAAAGTGCCGGTAGATACTTTCCAACCGAAAACGGCAAGGTCACCCACCAATTCCACTTCGGAGTTGGCAAAGCAAGGGCCGGTAAAAACGTCTGCTGTGCGAGCTTCAACGTATGCGCCACGGATTTGAGTCGACGGCAAGCCGGCGCCCATAAGAAATGATGCAGAAACTAGAAGGGTTAAAAGTGTTTTCATCCCGGGTTCTCCTGACCTGTCCTCTAATACTACTACAATAATGGGCTTGTGAAGCAATCGCAATAGAATGCTTGCAGCTGTAAACAACCATGAGGCAGCGCTGAAGCAACGGTCCTTTAATGGGATGGGGGATTTCCTTGACAGGCCTAATCCCTTCAACGTTGCTACTTTCATTTCTGCTAGTATCGCTGGCCGCCGCTGATTCGGCCAACAGCGCTGCCGCCGAAATTTCTCCAATCTGGCGACCGCAATCGGCCTGATTGGCAACGCGCCTCAAGGATTGCGGTGCGCATTAGTTTAGCGAATGATCGATCCCGCGCAACCCCGGAGTTGCGAGTGAAAGGTTCCCGTAGAAACCTTTCGCCCCCGGCTACTTGCAGGCCTGAAATCGGACGTAGTTCAACCGGACGCCGTTGGATTGCTGATAACCGGTGCCATCCCAAGTCTCCGTGTAGCTGAAGGACTGTTGGCGGCACAGATTTTCCTCTGGCATTTTATAGAGTACAAATCCCTGACGCATACGGCTCAGCGGGATGCCAAGGCCATTCTTGGAAATTGTCCACGGATCCGTCTTCAACACGGTTCTGAGAACTTTTCCTCCAGGATTCCATTTGTCCACCCCAACCCGCGCAAAGCCTTCGAGTCGCGCATCATGTGGACCATCGGGAAATTTCCACCTGGGAGCGAGGCGCTCAATCTCCAGTTGTAGCTCATTGAGAGCCTTCAACGATTCCGGATCAGAAAACTGTTCTCTAAACTTGGCAGGGTGGAGCGCCGCGTCCTGTTCCACAAGCGTATCGGCTCTCAGGAAACCTTCGTTACTTTCCATCTGGCTCCTGATCTTTTCCACCTGAT
This sequence comes from Bryobacterales bacterium, assembly GCA_038220135.1. Taxonomy (GTDB): domain Bacteria; phylum Acidobacteriota; class Terriglobia; order Bryobacterales; family Bryobacteraceae; genus JANXSF01. Next base: position 6,324 of record JBBRJC010000221.1, read on the forward strand.
TGGCAGCGAAACCTGAAGCTCTTGAGCGTTGCCGGGCGACCCGTGCTGGTTGAGCATCGCAGATTGAAGCGGCGAGCAGT